>DASQPY010000511.1:0-3886 GCA_035643735.1 Actinoallomurus sp.
GACGGTCCACCGGGCGGTGGCCCTCATGTCGGCCACGGCGTCGGACGGCGAGTGGAGCCGCGCCGGCGGTGCGTCCTCACTCATCGGGCTCACCCTCGATGCCATAGCGGTAGACGACGTCGCCGTCCGGGGAGAGCCGCCGGTACGGTCCCCATTCGGTGCCGTCGAACACTTCGATCTCCCCGGCGTCGGAGAAGCGCACGTCTCCCGCCTGTGGCTCGGTGCTCATCGAATGAGTATCGCGTCAACCGCCCACGCGCGCGGCCGGGTCTCCGTAGACCGTGTACGCGAGCCAGGTCGGGTCCCCCGGCGTCCTGATCGCGGTACGCGCGGCGTGGACCGCCGCCCCCAGCGGCAGCCGTTCGCTCAGGCAGGCGTCATAGAAGCTCTCGGCGAACTCCCGCGCCGGCCCGCTCGGCACCGCCCAGAGCGTGCCGACGAACGCGCCCGCGCCGGCCCCCATGAACCCGCTGGCCCACCCCATCAGCCGTGTGTACTCATACGACGCGCCGGCGCTGCGGCAGGCGTTGAGAAAGACCAGCGGGTGGGACCGCAGCGCCCGGCCCGTCGCAGCGCTCGTCAGCATCATCGGGGTGAAGTCCCCGTCCGCCATCGCGACCGCGGATCCGCCTGCCGACACGTCGAACCGGTTGTGGCAGGCGAAGTGCAGCAGCCCGGCCTCGCGGGAGTTGATCAACCGCAGCAGGCTCTCGAGCCCGTCGACGATGGTCCCGTTGCCCGTTGCCAGGGCCGCCCGTATGCGCTGGTTGACCGCGCTGACCTCCGTGTACGCCTGGTCCGGCGCGTCACGTGCGAGGACGAACGCGGCGGGCCGGAGCGTGACGGCACCCACCCGCTGCTGCCCGTAGACACGCCGCATGACCGGGAACTGCTCGACCAGGAAGCCCTCGTCCTCGGTGGGCGAGAGCGGATAGAGGAGTTCCCACGGGACGATGTCCTGGTCGGTGGCGATGTTGAAGGACGTGATCCGGCTCCGCTGCTCCCAGAACTGCTCCTTGATGACCTGCGGGACCATCTGGTTCCACAGGTCCACGCCGGCCTCACGCAGCCACAGTGACGCCGCCGTCGCGGAGTAACCGGCGGCTCCCGACGCCAGGGTCTGGAGGGTCGCGATGGTCCGCTCCACCGCGCCCGACGGATCGCCCGCGAGGCTCTCGGTGACCGGCGGATACAGGTTGTCCGGTGTCATCAGCTGGAACATGTAGCCGCCGGGCGCACGCCGTACCTGCAGCGTCGCCTCGCCCGGCACGGGCCGGGTCTGTCCCAGCGAGGCCGTGTACGCGGTCCTGGACACGGTCGCCACCCGGGCCTCGGCGGAGACCTCCACGGTGAGTTCGCCGGCGAACGTGCCTCCCGCCCACGCCGTCACGTTCACGTGGTGCAGGCCCAGCACGCGCGCCTGGAACGGGAAGCGCACGGGCTCTGAGTCGCCTTCCGGCAGGAGGAGCACCTCACGGTCGAGCCGGTCCAGCGGAAGCAGTCCCGGCGACGTCTGCGCGACGATGTTGAGGCGCAGGCCCTCCTTGGACGGCTCCAGGTCCTTCATCAGTGTGGCCATGGCGCCCGGGGCGGGCATGTCGGCAGAGATCCGGACGATCAGGTCGCACAGCTCGCCGACGGGAATCCGCGCCGGGAAGTGGGCGGCCAGGAACCGGGAGGGCCTTCTCTGTTCCACCAGTGGAGGCCGGTCGGGCTCCCGCCGTTCGGGCGCCGGGCGCTGCGGTGGGGATCCGGACGAGAGGGGTGGTCGCGAGGAGGGCTGGGGACGAGAAGGCACGGGCGGGAAGGGCGGTGGCGCGGAGGGCTGGGGCGGAGAGGGATACGGCGGGGGCGGCCTCATCACCGTGCCGGACGCCTTGGAAGGATCCTCGGGCTCCAGCACCTCGTCAGCCTCGTCGGGGATCTCGTCGATCTCCGGCGGGGGGTTCTCCTCGGCCATCGGCGGGGGCGACTCCGGGCCGCGGCGGAAATCACCGGGGGTACGCCGTACGGGGGCGTTCCAGCGCCTTACCGGCCGCAGGAGATACGCGGCCACCAGCACCAGGCCGGTGCCCAGGACCGCCGCGACGAGAACGACCGACCAGTCCATCCGGAACGACCCCCAGTCATCGCGGCCCAGGCGTGAATCCAATCACGGCGGCCTGCGACCCGTGAGCGGGTGACCGCAGACGGTCGCCGACCGGTGAGCAGTGACCACGTACCGACGGTCTCAGCGGCGCTGCATCCAGGCGTGGTCGACCGGGCCGATGCCCTCCCCGAGGGGGAACCCGTGCTCGATGGCGCCGGTGACGTACTCCTTGGCCCGGCCGACCGCCTCGACGACGTCGCTACCCAGCGCGAGGTGGGAGGCGATGGCCGAGGCGAGCGTGCAGCCGGTCCCATGAGTGTGCCGGTTGTCGTGCCGCGCCGCCGCGAACCGGTACTCGCGCGTGCCGTCGAACAGCAGGTCCACCGGCTCGCCGGGGAGGTGGCCGCCCTTGATCAGCACCCATTCCGGGCCGAGCGCGCGTACCGCCTCGGCGGCGTCGCGCAGGCGGTTCTCCTCATCGACCTTGATGCCGGTGAGCTGCTCGACCTCCCAGAGGTTCGGCGTCACGACCGTGGCGAGCGGGAGAAGCTCCGTACGGACCGCGTCGAGCGCGTCCGGGGCCAGTAGTGAGTCACCGTGCTTGGAGACGCCCACGGGGTCGACAACGATCGGCACGGTCACGTCCGCGAGCGCCTCGGCCACCGTCTCGACCAGGATGCTCGACGCGAGCATGCCGGTCTTCACCGCCTGGGTGCCGATGTCGGAGAGCACGGAGTCGAGCTGGGCGCGTACGGCCACCGGCGGCAGCTCCCAGTACCCCTGGACGCCCAGGGAGTTCTGCGCCGTGACCGCGGCGATCACGCTCATCCCGTGCACGCCGAGCGCGAGCATCGTCTTGAGGTCGGCCTGGATGCCCGCGCCGCCGCCGGAGTCGGATCCGGCGATCGTCAGCACACGAGGAGGAGTCGGCATGGTCCCAGGGTACGGGTCCGGCCGATCAGCACGCCTTGCCGTTGAACGAGCAGGCGGCCGGCCGGGAGCTCGAACCATGGGCGGTGAAGGAGACCTGCACCGACGCTCCGGGCGGGATGGACGGATGCGCGGCCGGGTTGTCCGCGACCAGCGTGGCGCCCTTGCGGATGATCTTCACGTCCCAGGCGGAGAGGATCTGGGTCTGCGGGTACCGCAGGATCAGCGTCCAGCCCTTCACCGGCCTGGCCGTGCGATTGGTGATCGTCGCCTGGCCCCGGAACCCCGCATGCCACGTCTCAACGGTGCGGAGCGCCACCGTGACGGCCGCCCGGTCCGCCCCCCGGCTCGCGCGGCCGCCCTCGCGTGGGGTCAGCGAAGAGTCGTCCCTCGCGGTGTGCCGGCCGTGCCGTCCGTCCGGACGGACGGAGTCGGATGCCTGGGGCTGCACCTGGCGTTCCGGCGGCGGGGGGCCGCCGGCGAAGTTCAGTGAGATCTGCTGCGTGCTGATCGCGGACACGACCGCACCGATCGCCACGACGCCGGTGACCGCCGGCAGGAGCGGGACCTTGCCGACCCTCCGGCGCCGGTGAGGGCCGTCGTCCTCCGGAACGCCGTCTTCCACATTCTTGGTGTGTCGTCCCATCCCGTCCCTCTCCGGTCTCGGGATGTATACCAAAAGCACACGAGTCATGCCTACCAGACGAGCAGCGTCAACAGGGACAACTCATCGATTTGACTACTGGAAGTGATCCCATCCGCCGGATCCGTAACGCTTTCCGTCGACCAGCACCGCGGGTCGCCCGGCGACCACCCTTCCGATGACCTGCCACTCTGCGGGCAGCACCGTCCCGGCCGGGAACGTCG
>DASQPY010000512.1:0-3987 GCA_035643735.1 Actinoallomurus sp.
CATCTGGGACCCGGTCAGCGGCGACGTGCGCGAGATCGCCCTGGACCTGCCGGGCGAGGTCGGGGCCGACTGGTACCCCGACGCGTCCGCGCTGCTCGTCTCGCACTCCCACCACGCGCGCGACGAGCTGTACCGCTACGACCTGGCGACCGGTTCGCTGGAGCGGATCGACACGCCACGGGGCGTCATCGGTTCGGCCACCGCACGTCCGGACGGGACGGTGGAGTTCTCCTGGTCCTCCTCCGCCTCACCGCCGGTGATCCGTTCCACGTCGGGCGCGGTGGTGCTGACCCCGCCGGGCGAGGTCGCCCCGGAGTCGGTGGTCGTGGAGGACGCCTGGGTGACCGGTCCGGGCGGCGAGGTCCACGCGCTCGTCGCCAAGCCCGCGGGCGCCGGCCCGTTCCCGACCGTCTTCGACGTCCACGGCGGGCCCGCGGCCTACGACGACGACTCCTTCTCACCGGACGCCGCCGCGTGGATCGACCACGGGTTCGCGGTCGTCCGGGTCAACTACCGGGGTTCCAGCGGCTACGGCAGCGAGTGGCGGGACGCCATCGAGGGCAGGCCCGGACTGGTGGAGCTGGAGGACATCAAGGCGGTCCGCGACTGGGCGGTCTCCTCCCGGCTCGCCGACCCGTCACGGCTGGTGCTGACCGGCGGCTCCTGGGGCGGATTCATCACGCTGCTCGGCATCGGGACGCAGCCGGGCGACTGGTCCGTGGCCATCGGGATCGTGCCGGTGGCGGACTATGTCGCGGCATATGAGGACGAGATGGAGGCGCTGCAGGCGTTCGACCGGTCCCTGTTCGGCGGGTCGCCGGCAGACGTCCCGGAGCGCTACACGGCCTCGTCCCCGATCACCTACGTCGACCAGGTCACCACGCCGGTGCTCGTCATGGCGGGCGAGAACGACCCCCGCTGCCCCATCCGGCAGATCGACAACTACCTGGCGCGCCTGCGCGAGCTGGGCAAGGACCACGAGGTCTACCGCTACGACGCCGGCCACGGGTCCCTGGTGGTGGAGGAGCGGATCCGGCAGATGGCCGCGACGATCGACTTCGCCCGCAAGCACCTGGACCTCACCTAGGGCCCTAAGCGGTCCGCGGATACAGCACGCTCGGGTCCGCGGACAGGGCAGCCTTGACCTGGACGGTCTCCTGGCCGGCGAGGATCTCGACCTCGCCGGCCTCCAGGCCGCTGCGGGCCAGGGTGGGGGCGAACGCGCGGACCATGTTCATGCTGCCGAAGTAGTGCGTCTCCATCTCCAGCTGGATCTTCTCCAGGTCTCCGGTGACGAGGTTCTGGTACGTGGAGACGCCGGCGTTGTCCGGGACGTCAACCCGGACGGGCTACTTGCGCAGGTCGCGGTAGGTCGACAGCGCCTCGCGTACGACGCCGCGCATGCCCGGCAGGCGGGCCATGCCGACCAGGCGGTCGATCAGCGGCACGGTCCGCTCGACCAGCCGGTAGGTCTTCTCGGCGTCCGGGGAACTGTCGTAGACCCAGTACAGGACCACGCCCATCGAGTAGAGCCACAGGAGCTCGGGCAGGTCGGCGCGGATCTCCGAGTCCGTTTTCAGCGTCGAGCCCTCAACGACCTGCCGGTACACCGCGATCGCGGCGTCGCGGACGGGGCCGGACTCGGCGCTGAACGGGCTCAGCGGGCTCGACGGCTCGGCGGCGTACTTGAAGAACTTTCCGGCGAACTCCTTGTAGGGCTGAAGCGTGTCGATGCGGGCACGGAGCACGCCGAGCAGGCGCGCGCGGAACTCCCGGTCACGGGCCAGGATGGCCTCACACGCCTCGCTGTGGTCATCCTGGGAGTGCTCGTAGTAGAGCTGGATCAGCTCTTCCTTGGAACCAAAGTAGTAATACGCATTCCCCACCGAAACACCTGCCTCGGTGGCGATCGCGCGCATCGTGGTGGCCTCGTAGCCGCGCTCGCGGAAAAGCCGCAAAGCGGTCTTGGCGATGAGATCCCGGGTCTGCTCGGACTTGGTCGGTACGGCCACAGCCGACACCCTACGTCTCCTTGTACGCAGAGTCGGCGCACGCCAGCTCCCAGTCAGGATTTGACGTTCTTTCCGTCAAGTGGCGCGTCTCTTGCCGTGGTGTCGCATCGTACGTGGCAGATGCTGCGGCTTGGCGCATGCGACATGTACGGGGAGGTTGGATGTCGACACGACTGACCGTGATCACTGGCTGCGCCATCGCTTTTATCGCTTTAACGACCGGTACGGCCCACGCGTGGACGCATGACCGGAAAACGCCCTCGGCAGTAATGCGCCAGCAGGAGGCGGGCACACTGCTCCGCGGGGCCGGCCTTCGGTGGATCTCGTCCGGACACTGCACCCGCCGGACCAATCGGCACTGCACGTCCTTCAGCGGGCTGCGGACATCGACCCTGGGCGGCGTGCTCCGGCTGAGGGAGGACAGCCGGTGCCCACTTGTGATCTCCGGCGGCACCGAGAGGGGACACGCGCGGGGGCAGTTCAGCCACGGGGCGGGCTACAAGCTCGACATTCTGCCCAATCGCTGCCTCAACCGCTTCGTCCGGCACCACTACCGGCGCATCCGCAAGCGGGGTGACGGCGCGCGGGTCTACCGTTCGCCCGGGCGGTCGCTCTTCGCCCGCGAGCCCTCGCACTGGGACATCACATTTCTGTGATCAATGTTTCTCGTGAAACGAGGAGGCCCGGGCGACACCCGGGCCTCCGAAACTCAACCGGTGAACTCGGCGGCGACCAGCTCGGCGATCTCCGCGGCGTTCAGCGCCGCGCCCTTGCGCAGGTTGTCGCCGCAGACGAACAGGTCGAGCGTGTTGGGGAAGTCGATCGCCTGCCGGATCCGCCCGACGTAGGTCGGGTCGGTGCCGACGACGTCCGCCGGGGTCGGGAACACGGCGTTCTCCGGGTCGTCCATGACGACCACCGTCGGGGCGGCGTCCAGGATCGCCCGGACCCCCTCGACGCCGACCGGCTGCTCGAAGGTCGCGTGCACGGCCAGCGAGTGCGTCGTGATCACGGGGACCCGTACGCAGGTGGCGGAGACCCTCAGGCCGGGGATACCGAGGATCTTGCGGGACTCGTTGCGGAGCTTGAGCTCCTCGGAGTTCCAGCCGTCCTCCTTGAGCGAACCCGCCCACGGCACGACGTTGAGGGCCAGCGGCGCCGGGAACGGCGACTCGCCGTCGCCCAGGCGGTTCTGGATCGCCTTGCGCACGTCACCCGCGGACTGGCCGAGGCTGCGGTCGCCCGCGACCGCCTCGATCTCGGCGTACAGCCGCTCGGTGCCGGCCACTCCGGCCCCCGAGACCGCCTGGTAGGAGGCCACGACGAGTTCGGTCAGGCCGTACTCGGCATGCAGCGCGCCGATCGCGGCCATCATCGACAGCGTCGTGCAGTTGGGCGTGGAGATGATGCCGCGCGGCCGCTCGCGTACGGCTTCGGGGTTGACCTCGGGCACGACCAGCGGGACGTCCGGCTCCATCCGGAACGCACCCGACTTGTCCACGACGACCGCGCCACGCTCGGCGGCGATCGGCACCCAGGTCTTGGAGACCTCGTCGGGCACGTCGAACATGGCGATGTCGACGCCGTCGAAGACCTCGGGGGTGAGCTCCTGGACGACGAGCTCCTCGCCGCGTACGGGCAGCCGCCGGCCGGCCGAGCGCGCGGAGGCGACGAGGCGGATCTCGCCGTAGACGTTCTCGCGGGTGGAGACGATGTCGCGCATCACGGTGCCGACGGCGCCGGTGGCGCCGACCAGGGCCAGGGTGGGCTTGCTCATCGGCCGCTCCCTCCGTACACGACCGCCTCGACCTGGTCGGAGTCGAGGTCGAAGGCGCGGTGCGCGGCGGTGACGGCGGAGTCGACGTCGTCCTGGTCGACCACCACGGAGATCCGGATCTCGGAGGTGGAGATCATCTCGATGTTGACGCCCGCGTCGGCGATGGAGCCGAAGAACTTGGCCGTCACGCCGGGGTGG
>DASQPY010000513.1:0-6411 GCA_035643735.1 Actinoallomurus sp.
GCCACCGATCCCGGCGCCCTCCCGCCGCTGGCCGAACTCGCCGCCCTGCCCACCACGGCCCGAGTGATCACCGATGCCGGACGCACCCTCGGCCTGGTGCTGGACATCGTCAACTGCCTCAACCCTGCCGCGATCATCCTCGGTGGTGAACTCGGCACGGCCGGGGCACCGTTGGCGGCAGGCGTTCGAGATTCCATCGACCGCTACGCCCAATCCGCAAGCGCACAAGCCGTCACCGTCCTGACCAGCAAACTTCAGCAACGCTCCGAACTGTTCGGCGCAGTAGCGACCGCGATCGAGCAGTCCGCAGTCACCGCATAGCGGCCTACTCTCATCCGCCGCCCGCGGTCTGGACACTCTTGAGCCCCTCGCGGGCGGTGCTGCGGGCGACGCCGAACGTCCGCCTCCACGACTGAGCTGCAGGGCCGGGGCCGGCACGGCGGCTTCCGCTCCGGTCCGGCGTGCGCGCGGCATGGGTCGTCCAGTTCCGGCCCGCCAGGCCGTGTTTGCGGCCGGGAACCAGCACCAGTTGCTCGTGGGCGCAGCCGTCGACCGCGTTGAACCTCCGTCCGGAGTCCCCGTTGCGAAAGTACGCTGACCAGCCCCGCAGCACGGGCATGAAGTCGACCATGGACATCAGCCGCATCCGAGGCCGCCCAGCACCGCAGGCGCCGGCTCATGGGCCGACGCGATAGGCGACGGTTCCGCCCGACGACACGCGTCTTGATCTACCCGCGCGCCACTTGGATGGTAAAGGAAGCTTTATCCGCCTTCTTCCCAATTTTTGCCCTGCCAGCTTGTGGTGGAAGGAGCCTGCCTCATGCGGCGACGCCGGTTCGGACGCGCGACGATCCCCCTCGCGACGGTCCTCATCGGAGCACTCGTCCCTCTCCTCAACCTTTCCGGAACCGCGACCGCGACGTCGCGGAACGTCCCCACCCCCGCATCGGTGCTCGGCTGGGAGCCGTGCGCCGACTACAAGCTCGCGACGTACGAACAGGTCGCCGACTACTACCGAAAGCTCGACAAGGCCAGTGATCGCATGCGGCTGGTCGACCTCGGCAAGACCGAGGAGGGCCGCCCCCAGCTCATGGCGATCATTTCCTCGGAGCGGAATCTCGAGCCGAAGAACCTCGAACGCTACCGGCAGATCTCGGCCCGGCTGTCACACGCGCAGGGACTCACCGATACTCAGGCCCGCACCCTGTCCGGCCAGGGCAAGACCATCGCCTGGGTCGACTTCGGCATCCACTCCACCGAGGTGGCCAGCAGTCAGACCGCGCCGCTGTTCGCCTACCGCCTGGTCACCGACGAGTCCCAGAAGGCCAAGCGGATCCGCGACGACGTCGTCACGCTGGTCGTGCCGAACATGAATCCGGACGGCACCACGAAGGTCGCGGACTGGTACACGCAGCATCTCGGCACGCCGTACCGCGACACCACCTATCCGTGGCTGTACGAGAAGTACGCGGGGCACGACGACAACCGTGACTGGTACATGTACAACCTGGCGGAGACCCGCAACATCGGCGAGCAGCTCTACCACCAGTGGTTCCCGCAACTGATCCACAACACTCACCAGACGGCGGCGTTCCCCGCACGGATCTTCGTGCCGCCGTTCAAGGACCCGACCAACCCGAACATCCCGCCCGAGGTCACACGCGGAGTCAACCTCGTCGGCTCGGCGATGACCCAGCAGCTCGAACTCGAAGGCAAGACCGGTGCCGTGTCGCGGCAGCAGTACGACGCCTGGTGGAACGGCGGGATGCGGTCGGTACCGCAGTACCACAACATGATCGGCCTGCTCACCGAGACGGCGCACGCCTCGGCGACGCCGGCGAACTACGACAAGTCGACCTTCCCGAAGACGTTCCCCGACGGAACCTCCACCGTCGACCCGTCGACCTTCTACCCCAGCCCGTACCAGGGCGGCGAGTGGCACCTCCGGGACAGTTGCGAGTACATCAACACCGCCTCCATGGCGATGCTCGACATCGCCAGTGAGAAACGCCAGGACTGGCTGTACGGCGGTTATCTCACCGGGCAGCGGCAGATCAAGCTCGGCGGCACGGAGACGTACGTGATCCCATCCGACCAGACCGACTTCCCCACCGCGGTCAAGATGATCAACGCGCTGCGCTGGGAGGGCATCGAGGTCGAACAGGCCACGGCACCGTTCACGGTGGGCGAGAGGTCCTATCCGGCGGGCAGTTTCATCGTGCGTGCCGCCCAGGCGTACCGGCCCGCGGTGGTCGACCTGCTCAACCCGCAGGTCTATCCCGACCGGCGGGAGTACCCCGGTGGGCCACCGGAGAAGCCGTACGACATCGCCGGGTGGACCCTGCCGATGCAGATGGGCGTGGTGACCGACCGGCACAAGGAGGCCTTCCAGGCGGCGACGACGCCGGTCACGTGGGCGAAACCACCCGCGGGCTCGGTGGAGGGCAGCCCGAAGTACGCCTTCGCCCTGGACCCGCGGGTCAACGACAGCATCACCGCCGTCAACGGCCTTCTCGCCGCCGGCCAGACCGTACGGCGCGCCGCCTCCGCGGTGAAGACGCGTACCGGCGAACTGCCGGCCGGCACCTTCCTCGTGGACCCGAGCGCGGCCGGTCCGGTCACCCAGTGGGCGACCCGGCTCGGGCTGAAGGCCGCCGCCGTGGACGCCGAGCCGGCGAAGGCCGCCGCGCTCAAGGCGCCACGCGTCGGCCTCTACAAGGCGGTGGGCGGCAACGCCGACGAGGGCTGGACCCGCTACATCCTCGAGCGCTTCGGCTTCGGCTACACGTCGTTGCTCGACGCGGAGATCCGCAAGGGTGACCTGCACGCGAAGTACGACGTGATCGTCCTGCCGGACGCCGGCTATAACTCCATGCGCGACGGGAAGAAGGCCGGCTCCTACCCTGAGGAGCTGACCGGCGGCATGACCGAGGCCGGCGTGGACAACCTGAAGAAGTTCGTCGAGGACGGCGGCACGCTCGTCACGCTCAACCAGGCGTCGCAACTGCCGATCAAGGCGTTCGAGCTGCCGATCATGGACGTCACCGAGGGCGTGTCCTCGAGCAAGTACTACGTCCCCGGCTCGATCCTCAAGACCACCATCGACAACACCGATCCGCTGGCGTACGGCCTGCCGGAGGACATCTCCGCGTTCGCCTCCTCCAGTCCCGCGTTCACGGTCAGCGGTGACGGCGTCCGGACCGTCGCGAAGTACCCGAGCTCGGATCTGCTGAAGAGCGGCTGGCTGCTGGGCGAGGACCTGATCGCCGGCCGAGCGAACGTACTCGACGCGAAGGTCGGCAAGGGCGACGTGGCGATCCTGGGCTTCAAGCCACAGCACCGAGCCCAGTCGCACGGAACGTACAAGCTGTTGTTCAACGCGCTCTACCTGAGTACCACCGCCTGACAGCCCGGTGGGTCCGTCATCGACGGCGGCGGACCCACCTACCGTCCGAGACGCTCCTCAGCCCAGCCGAGGACCAGAAGCCCGACGAAGGTTCTGCTACCGGTGGCCCTTCCACCGGAACGTGGCGAACGAGTTCGCCGGCACCGTCTCGGTGAAGGACCGGCCGGCGAGCACGACGCGGACCGTGGTGTCGGCATCGTTGCCGTTGCCGAGGACGGCGACGAAGTCGCCGGCCTTGTCGCGGTAGACCACGTTGCCGACACCGTTCGCGGTGGCGCTCGACTCCACTCGTACGTCGTCCGGGCTCAAGTACCGCGTGAACTGCCCGATCGTGTAAAGCTCGTCTCGTACGGAGAACTCACCCGTTGAGGTGTCGACCTTGACCAGGCGGTCCGGCCACTTCGCCGTCCGGCCGACCTCGTCCCAGTCGACGTTGTTGTCCCGCGCGTCCGTCCAGTGCAGCGTCCCACCATCCTGGTCCGTCGTCTGCGCCCACAGGATGTACGAGCCGGCGTCCAGCCGGAAGTAGTTCAGGATCGTGTCCGGGGACAGGTCGCTCGTCTCCGTCATCTGTACCGGCTTGCCGTACTGCTCGTACGCGTCGCGCATCACCGTCGGGTCGCCCCAGTAGGGGTGGAAGGCGATGGCGTCGGCCGCCGCACGGACCTGCTTGCCGGTCACCGACCCATCCGGTGCGTCCTCGAAGATGCGGTAATAGTTTTTCGTCTCGGTGCTGTTCGGATCGCGCCAGTCCCAGAAGTTGAAGTCATGCACGTACAACTGGGTGCCGAGCCTGGCGGCGGCGAACTCGCGTTTGATCGCCAGAGCGAGCTTCTGCTGCTGCGCCACGCTGATGTCCATGGCCGGATAGACGACGTCCATCCCGGGCTCGTTCAGCAGCGTCAGTGCGTCAATGGGGATGCCGTGCCGCGCGTACGCCTGGATGAACTTCACGTAGTAGCGGGCGAAGACGTCGATGCAGTCGTCGCGCAGCTTGCCCACCTGGTAGTAGCTCGTCGTGCTGCCCGGCCGCAGCGCGACCTCGCCGGTGAACCGGTTGTTCGTCTTCATCCACGCCGGCGCGCTCCACGCGGAACCGAAGAACGTGGCGCGGGGGTTGTAGCGCTGGATCAGCTTGATGGTGTCGATGATGTGCAGATCCAGGTCGTGCTTGATGGAGAAGTACTTCAGGCTGAAATCTTCGCTGACACCTGCGGGGGGCTCGTCCTCCGACCAGAACGGCAGATGCTCGATGACGTCCGGGCTGCCGATCGTGACGCGGAACCGGTCGAGGCCCGCCCCCTTCTTCGGATCGACGAGCAGCCGGACGGCCTCCTCGCGTTTCGCCGGGCTGAGCTTCCAGAGGTTGGAGACGCTCGTCTCGTCGAGGGAGAAACCGATACCCGTGTAGCGCTGGCGCGTCTGGCCGGGGTCGACGACGACGGTCGCGTCGGCGGGCACGCCCTCGTCGTCACCAAGGCGAACGGAGGGCAACCGCTGCCACGCGCGCCCGGCGCCGGTGGAGTACGTTCCGGTCACGAGCGAGCGATCGTGGCCGCTCTCCGTCGCGGCCGCCGGCGACACGACTGTGAGCACCGTCACGGTTGCCGATGCGGCCACGAGAGCCGCGGTGATCGATCGCCTCACGGCGCCTCCTGGGTGTCGGGGGGAGCTTCCTCACAGCAGGGGTCCGGCACTGGCTGCCGCCGGCCGGCAGCGTCTCCTGGCTGAGGGAGTGTCGTTCTCGCGCAGCCAGGAGACGTGCCGGACGATCAGCGCGTTTGGAGAGTCTTACTTTCACTGACGCTTAAGTCAAGACGTGAATTTACCCCTTGAGCGAGGCCCGGTAGGTCGTAGCCGTCGTGCCCGCGAGCGCGGTTCAGCTGTTCGGCGGGGTCTGCACGGTCGTCCGGTGACACGGACGCGTGGGGGTGGACTGGATGCAGCGGCGCCGCTTGATCGTACGGCGTGGTTTGTCGACAGCGGGATTCTTCACCCAGATGTCCCACATGCCCTTCGAACCGGCCGTGTGGTACGGCAGCCGGGCCAGGAGCCGGTACCTCGGGTTGTTCTGGAGCTGCTGGATGAGCGCGCGGTCGAGGGCCGGGGTGCCCGTTCCGTCGAGTTCGATCACGTCGAAGTAGCCGGCGGCGATGGCCGACCGGTAGGCGGGTTCGCCGGTCAGCCGCCGTCCACGGCTGTCCGTGTAGGTGATCGTGTACGTCGACGTCCACTGCTCTAGTCGGGTCCGGCCTCGCAGGTAGTAGATGGTCACCCATTTACTTTCGGCGAGATAGCGGCCGTTCGGCTGAAGCTGTGCCCGCAGCGCTGCCACCGCCGGCCGGCTGTCCGGCCAGACCTCGTACCGCGTCTGCGACTGGCTCATGCCCAGGACGAGCAGTGTCACCCAGATCAGGATGCCGATCTGCGGGTTACGGAAGTGCGCGCCCACCATCCGGGTCAGGCCGACGCCGGCCATCGGCGCGGCGAACAGCAGCCCGTACCCGATGTGTTTGTGCAGCGAAACGCCGGTGTGCAGGTGGATCTGGTACGCGGGCGCCAGCAGGGCGGCGCCGGTGAGCAGCGAGCCGAGGAGCAGGCGCCGGCGCCGGCCCGGTCCGTGGGGGTCGTAGTCCGCGACGGTCTCTCTCATGTGCGGCTGCCGGACGTACAGGATCGTGCCGAGCAGGGCGAGCGCGAACATGACGCCGCCCCATTCGACCGACTGAGTGAGCAGCGAGCGGGTCGAGTCGGTGCCGGTCGCCCGCTGTGTCGTGGTCTGGCTCAGCGCGTTCAGGTACGAGTGTCCGGCCCGCATCACCGCGCCGGCGAGCAGTGCGGCGGTCAGCGACGGGATCACCAGCAGCCGCAGGAACGCGTCCAGTCGGCGGCGCCGGAAGGTCACCAGGAAGCCGAGGATGACCACGACCGGTACATACAGCAGCGCCGCATACTTGACGGCGACCGCGAGTGCCAGCAGCGGCGGCACGAACACGTACGCCGCC
>DASQPY010000514.1:0-2199 GCA_035643735.1 Actinoallomurus sp.
TGCTGACCCGGCTCGGCGACCTCGCCGACGCCGCGGTCGTCGCGTCGGCGGAGGAACTGGTCCGTACGCTCGTCGAGCTGTACGGCGCGGGTCTGGACCGCGTCATGGAGATCGTCACCGAGACGGGCTCCGCGGAGACGCTCCACCGCCTCACCACCGACGATCTGGTGTCCGGGCTGCTCATCGTGCACGACCTGCACCCACTGAGTACGGCCGAACGGGTCCGGATGGCACTTGATGGGGTACGTCCCTATCTAGGACTGCATGACGGGGGCGTGGAACTGCTCGACGTCGAGCCGTCGGGGGTCGTACGCCTCCGGCTGACCGGCACCTGCGACGGCTGCCCTTCGTCACAGGTCACCATCACGGACGCGATCGAACGCGCGATCGCCGCGGCAGCTCCGGAGACCACCGGGGTCGAGGTCGAGACCGAAGACAAGCCCGGCCCGCTCCTGCAGATCGGGGCGCGCCCTCCGGGGCCGTGTCCGGTGCCGGAGCGGTGAGGCCGTGGCGCCGTTGGCGCGCGAAAGGGGGGAACGATGGTGAGACGTCTGCTCATCGGCGCGGCCGTGACCGGGCTCGTGGTGATGGTCGTCAAGTCGATGCCCGACATCAGGCGGTACCGCAAGATCAGGAGCATGTGAAGGCCATGCACGAGCTGGGGATCGCCGGGGCCGTCCTCAGGGCCGTGGAGCGCCGGGCGGCGGGCCGCCGGGTACGCCGCGCGCGCGTACGGGCCGGTGCGCTGCTGCACATCAGCGGACCGGCGCTGAACCAGGCGTTCATCACGGTCTCGGACGGAACCGTGGCGGACGGCGCGCATCTCGACGTGGTCATCGAGCCGGCCCGGATCGGCTGCCGCTCGTGCGGACGCACCACGACGTCCGACCGGATGCTCGCCATCTGCCCCGGCTGCGGCGGAACCCGCATGGACCTGCAGAGCGGCGACGGGCTCGTCCTGGAGTCCGTCCAGTTCGCCGAGGCGGAACGGAGGGTCGAGAATGAGCCATCGACGTGAACCCGACAGAGGATCAGGTGGCGGATCCGGCGCCGGCAGGGAGCACCACGGCTCCTCGCCCGACGTCGGCCAGGGCAGCGCCGAGGCACGGCAGGCGGGCGACCGGGCGTTCGGGCCGCCGCCTTCGGGCCCGCAGTGGCCCGGCCGGGAGGTCTCGGACGCGGAGCGCCGCGGTGTCCCGGCGACGGACACCCAGGCCCGTACCCCCCTGGGTGTCGGCACCAGCACGTCGCGGCGTGCGGAGCAGATCGCGGGCAGGGAGGAAGAGGCAGGCCGCCGCCACCACGGGCTGCGCGGCAGCGGCCGCCCGCACGGCAAGCCGGCTCCGGAGCACGACACGGGCGTCGCGCCCCAGGCCCCGATCCACGAGGACAGCCCGCACCTTCCCACCGGCGACCAGGCCGGATAACCGACCCACGTTTTGGGCGAGGCGGTCGTCCAGTTCGCGATCGTCTACCTCCGGCGCCGCGCGCTCCGCGCGACCGCGCGCACCGCCTCCCGGCCGCGCCGGAGAACGTGGGGAGTACGGGCACGCCCGCCAGGTCACGTACGCCCAGCGCCGGCTCTGACGGTCGCGGGGGCGGCGGTGATCTTGGTGATGACTTCGGCCTGCCGGCGCGCCTGGGCGTGCGCGTTCTCCAGGGAGGCCTGGTGCAGGGGCAGCAGGTGCCGGAGGGGCTCCATGGTGAGCGCGTAGGTCAGCTCGGGCGTGATGGTGCGGACGTCCAGGGCCATCAGGTTCGGATCGCCGAGGATCGTCTCCAGGGCGGGGACGAGGAAGTCCTTGCCGTGCTGGGGAGCGCCGGGACCGTAGCCGCCGCCGCGGGCGGAGACGATGACGGCGGGGCGGCCCGCGGTGGGGGTGGCGTCGCCCAGGCCCATGGTCCGGCCGACGATCATGATGTGGTCCAGCCACGCCTTGAAGACCGAGGGCATCGAGTAGTTGTACACCGGTACGGCGAACAGGTAGGCGCTCGCGCCGAGGAATTCCTCGGCGAGTTCGTCCTGCAGGACGGCTGCGGCCTTCTGCTCTGGGGTGTGCCGGTCGGCGGGTGTGGTGCGGGCGGTGATTCCGGCCGCGTTCAGGTGGCCGAGGGGGTTGAGGGCGAGGTCACGGCGGACGACGTCGCCGCTCCAGGCATCGGTGAAGGAGTCGGCGACCTGCCGGGAGAAGGAGGCGT
>DASQPY010000515.1:0-6869 GCA_035643735.1 Actinoallomurus sp.
AGGGGCTGTTCAGCGCTGCCGGTGTCCGGCCGGAGATCGCCTTCGAGGGCGAGGAGGCCACCACGCTGCGCGGACTGGTCGCCGCGGGTCTCGGCGTCGCGGTCGTGCCGCCCGGCGATCCCGTCGCAGGGGCCGAGGATGTGGTCATCGCGGGCGCGCGGCGCACGATCGGCCTCGCCTGGGTGGCCGGCCGCACCCGCACGCCCGCGGTGGAGGACTTCCGCCGCTTCGTCATCCGGCGCCCGGCGCCGTGACCGGACAGCGGGTGAAGTAGCGGCGGGGGTTGTCGACCAGCATGGTGTCGATGTCCTTCTCGCTCACACCCGCCGCGCGCAGGGCCGGCAGCACGTCGTCGTGGATGTGCTCGTAGTGCCAGTTGGGCAGCGCCTGGTCCCGTACGGCCGTGAAGTCGTCGCCGAACCAGTCGATCCAGCACATGGCGTCGTGGCTCAGCACCATGCGCTCGGCGTAGCCGCGCTCGCACAGCGCGACGATCGTGGCGACCCGGTCCGCCGTCGAACGGTAGGCGTCGATGCCGAAGCGGTCCATGCCGAGCAGCGCCCCCGCGTCGGCCAGCTCCGTCAGGTAGTCGAGGTCACCCGAATCGCCGCTGTGCCCGATCACGACCTTGGAGAGGTCGGCGCTCTCCGACCGGAGCACCTCGACCACCCAGCGGCCGGTCTGCTGGTGGGCGTTGGTGTGCACGGTGATCGGCGCGCCGGTCTCCCGGTGGGCGTACGCGACGGCGCGGAGGACACGCTCGACGCCCGGCGTGGGGTCGGCGTGCTCCACGGCGCACTTGAGGAACGCCGCCTTCACGCCGGTGTCCGCGATGCCCTCGGTGAGGTCGCGGACGAAGAGCCCGCCGAACGGGTCGGGCGTCTCGTCCAGCAGCAGGCCCGGCCCCCGGTTGAGGAACTGCAGCGGGACGTCGGTGTAGTGGTAGTAGCCGGTGGCGACGATGATGTTGAGCTCCGGAACCTGCTCGCTCACCCGCTGAATACGGGGGATGTAGCGCCCGAGCCCCCACACCGTCGGGTCGACGAGAGTGCGCACGCCCTTGGCGGCCACCGAGCGCAGCCGGGCGACCGCGTCCGCGACCCGCTCCTCCTCGTCCCACCAGCCGGTGCCGTAGTTCGTCAGATACTCCACACCGACCGCGAACACATGCTCGTGCATGAGGGTCTGGCCGAGATCGGTGACGTCGACGGCTCCGCGTACGGTCTCGACGGTGGGCATGTAGGCCTCCTAGAACCCGAATGAAGTTCTAATTCTGGACCCCGGCCACCAGTCTGCGAAGCCCTGAGAGCCACCGATCTGGATCACTGGCCTTGCGGCGTACGTACTCCGCCACCTCGGGATGCGGCAGGATCAGGAACTTCTCCGCCTCCAGGCCGGCGACGACCACCTCGGCCACCTCCTCGGGTTCCAGGATCGTGCCCGCCGCGGCGACCGCCCTGCCGGCCAGGCCCTCCTCGATGCCACCGGTGAGCAGCGGCGTCCGCACCCCCTGGGGGCACAGTGCGCTCACCTTGATGCCCTGGTCGCCGTAGGTCAGCGCCAGCCACTCGGCGAACGCCACCGCGGCGTGCTTGGTCACGGCGTACGGCGCGTCGCCCGGCTGGGTCAGCAGCCCCGCCGCCGAGCAGGTGTTCAGGAGATACCCGGTGCCGCGTTCGAGCATTCCGGGGATCACGGCCCGCGCCGCGTACACGTGGGCCTGGACGTTCACCGCCCAGATGGCGGCCCACTGCTCCGCCGTCGCCTCCAGCCCCGCGCCGGTGCCGATGCCGGCGTTGGAGCACATGAGGTCGATCGGGCCGAGCTCGGAGGCGGCCTCGACCATCGCCCGCACCTGGGCCTCGTCGCCCACGTCGGTGCGGCGCACGACCGTACGGCATTCGAGCTCCGCGGCGACCCGCGTCGCGGCGTCTTCGTCCAGGTCGGCGAGGCAGATTCCGGCGGCTCCGTCGGCGGCGAAGCGCCGGGCCAGTGCGGCGCCGATCCCGCTGGCCGCTCCAGTGATCACGATGTTCTTACCAGTCACCCGCATGGCAGGAACGTAACATTTGTCACTAGGGTGAACCTGATTCGGGTATCAGCGTGGTTCGGTACCACCTAATGAAGGGCGGCAGCATGGGACTCGAGACCGGCCTGGCGGGCAGGACCGCGCTCATCACCGGCGCCTCACGTGGCATCGGCAAGGCGACCGCGGTGGCGCTGGCGGCGGAGGGCTGCAACGTGGTGCTGTCCTCGCGCAAGCAGGAGGCGCTGGACGAGGTCGCGGCCGAGATCCGGGAGGCGCATCCGGGCGTCGGCGTGCTGCCCAAGGCGGCCCACGTGGGCGACGAGGAGGCCGCGCGCGCCTGCGTCGAGGCGGCCGTCAACGAGTTCGGCACCGTCGACATCCTGGTCAACAACGCCGGCACGAACCCCTACTTCGGTCCCATGGTCGACCTCGACTCCGCGCGTGCGTCCAAGATCGTGCAGGTCAACCAGTTCGCGATCGTGCTGTGGACCCAGCTCGCGTGGAAGCTGTCGATGGCCGAGCACGGCGGGTCGATCGTCAACATCGCCTCGGTCGGCGGCATGGTCACCGAGCACGGCATCGGCTACTACAACGCGTCAAAGGCCGCCGTCATCCACCTGACCCGGCAGTTCGCGATGGAGCTGGCGCCCTCCGTGCGCGTCAACGGCGTCGCGCCCGGCCTGGTCAGGACACACCTGGCCAAGGCACTGTGGGAGGAGAACGAGGCGCAGATCGCCAAGTTCATGCCTCTGGGCCGGATCGGCGAGCCCGAGGACATCGCCAGGACCATCCTTTTCCTGGCCGGCGACGCGTCGAGCTGGCTCACCGGCCAGACCCTCGTCGTCGACGGCGGCGCCACCGTCCGCCCGAGCATTGCCTGAGGAGGCCCGTATGTCGCGATGGGGACTGACGATCCCGCTGACGGGAGTGCCGCTCGCCCGGCACCAGGAGATCGTGTCGGAGCTGGAGGACCTCGGATACACCGACGCGTGGTCGGCGGAGAGCAACGGCACCGACGGCTTCACGCCGCTCGCGCTCGCCTCCCAGTGGGCGCCCGGACTGCGGCTGGGGCCGGCCATCGTGCCGGTCTACACGCGCGGGCCGGCGCTGCTCGCCCAGCAGGCCGCGACGATCGCCGGACTCGCGCCGGGCCGGTTCGTGCTCGGCATCGGCACGTCTTCGCCGGCGATCGTGGAGCGCTGGAACGCCATCCCGTTCACCGAGCCGTACCAGCGGGTCCGCGACACGCTGCGCTTCCTCCGCCGCGCGCTCGCCGGGGAGAAGGTCACCGACGAGGCATTGGGCGTGAAGGGCTTCAGGCTGGACAACCCGCCGGAGATTCCGCCGCCGATCGTGCTCGCCGCGCTCCGCCCCGGCATGCTGCACCTCGCCGCCCGCGAGGCCGACGGGGCGATCACCAACTGGCTGTCCCCGGACGACGTCCGCCAGGTACGCGCCGAGCTCGGCGGCGAGAAGGAGCTCATCGCGCGGATCTTCGTCTGCCCGACCTCCGACGCCGACGCCGCACGGGCGCTGGGCCGCTGGATGATCGCCGCGTACCTCACCGTGCCCGTCTACGCGGCGTTCCACGAGTGGCTCGGCCGGGGCGAGCGGCTCGCCGCGATGAACGAGGCCTGGGCGGCTGGTGACCGAAAAGCCGCGCCGGACGCGGTTCCGGACGAGGTCGTGGACGAGCTGGTCGTGCACGGCGAGCCCGAGGCGTGCCGCGAGCGGATCCGCGAATACGTGGAGAACGGCCTGGACACCCCGGTCCTCGCGGTGGTGCCGGCCGAGGGCGTCAAGCTGCCCGAGGCGGTCCGCGCTCTCGCCCCGTGAAGTCCTCACTTCGCGAATCCGGACGTTTGCCGTTCGTGAGGTGGGGCATGGCAGGCCGCAAGCACGGCCCAGGTCGTGCTCATTCATCACGGAAACCGACAGAAGGAGCTGTTGACAGTGCTCACGCTGACCGACTCGGCGGTCCAGGTGATTCGTACCGTCACAAGCCAACCCGAGCTTTCTCCAGAGACCGGACTGAGGATTGCGACGCAGTCCCAGCCTGAGGAAACGGGCACTCTCGCCCTCGCGGTCGCCGAAGGTCCCCAGGCCGGGGACGAGATCGTGGAGGAGCAGGGCGCGCGGGTGTACCTGGAACCGGACGCGGCCTCGATTCTGGACGAGATGACACTCGACGCCAGTGTCGACGAGCAGGGGGATGTGACGTTCCGCCTGGCCGACAAGGCCGTATAACGCAAAAGCCTCACCGATCGCCCCGGACAGCACGCGTCCGGGGCGATCGGCGTTTCGTGGCGTTCCAGCGGGACGGGAGGTGCCGCCGGTATCGCTGTGGCGTACCACGGAGGACCGCTGCATTAGGGAACCGTTAGCGATCGCCCTGTGGACGTGAAGGCTTCGTACGGGACCAGATGATCGGCACTATCCGTCCATAACGTCGTTCACGTGAATGCGATCGCACCCTCTCGCCTCGGCCGCGCCGTCCGGCCCGAGACCGGCCGCGCGGCCGCCCTGGAGGCTCTGGTCCGCGTCCGGCTGGTCGGCGGCACCGAACACGAGCAGTTCGAGAAGCACCTGCGCGCCGAGACCACCGTCGTCGACGCGTGGCGGCTCGCCGGCGACTGCGACTACGAAGTGCGCCTCGCCTGCCGTACCGTCGCCGACCTCGACATCGCGGTGGGCGGGCTACGGAGCGCGGGCGGCCACACCTTTACCACCCTGGTCCTGCATCGCGTGAACCCGGACGAGCAATGAACATCTGGCCCCTGACCGCCGAGCCGCCCTCCTCCGTGGGCGGCGTGTCCCTCACCGAGATCGCCGAACGCTTCGGCACCCCCGCCTACGTGATCGACGAGGAGCACGTCCGGCACCGCTGCCGCGAATATCGCAAGGCGCTGCATCCGCACCATGTCGCCTACGCCGGCAAGGCGTTCCTCTGCCGCGCCATGGTCCGGTGGGTGGACGAGGAGGGGATGTGGCTGGACGTCTGCTCCGAGGGCGAGCTGGCCTTCGCGCGGGCGGTCGGCTTCCCGCCCGAGCGGATCCTGCTGCACGGCAACGGCAAGACCCCAGGTGACCTGGCCGCGGCCCTCGGGTACGGCGTGGGCCGCATCGTGGTCGACTCGGCCGGTGAGGTGAACAGGCTGGCCGCCCTCACCGGCGGCCGCCGCCATCCGCAGAACGTCCTGGTCCGGGTCACCCCCGCGGTGGACCCGCACGTACACCGGGCGATGGCGACCGGCGTCGAAGACCAGAAGTTCGGCCTGTCGCCGGCCTCGGGCGCCGCCGCCGACGCCGTACGCCGGGTGCTCGGCCAGCCGTCGCTGACCCTCGCCGGGCTGCACTGCCACATCGGATCCCAGATCGGCGTGTCCGGCGGTTACGAGACGGCGGCACGCAGGCTGGTCGCGTTCATGGCCGAGGTGGGCGGCCTACCGGAGCTGAACCTCGGCGGCGGCCACGCGGTGGCGTACCGGCCGGACGAGCGCGGGCTGGACGTCCAGACGTTCGCCGAGCGAGTGCCGCGCGCCGTCGCCGAAGAGTGCGCCGTCCACAGGATCCCCGAACCCGAGCTGACCTTCGAGCCGGGACGGGCGATCGTCGCGGCCGCCGGCGTGACGCTCTACCGGGTACTCGCCGTCAAGCACGGGGTACACACATTCGTCGTCGTGGACGGAGGCATGAGCGACAACCCGCGGCCCGCCCTGTACGGCAGCCGCTACACAGTCGCGCGGGCCGGGCGCCCCACCGGAGCGAAGGACGCCCCGGTGACGGTCGTCGGCCGGCACTGCGAGGCCGGGGACGTGATCGCCGCGGACGTGCCGATGCCCGGTGACGTCCGCGCCGGTGACCTGCTCGTGGTGCCCTGCACCGGCGCGTACCACCACTCCATGGCCTCGAACTACAACCTGGTCGGACGGCCCCCGGTGATCGCGGCACGCGGCGGACGTGCCTGGCCGCTGGTCCGCCGCGAGACCGTCGAGGACCTGTTCCGCCGCGACGTCTGCTGATCGACTCGCACGAGTGGCGCAGGTCAGAACGGGCGCTCGGGGCGAGACGGGAGGCGTGAAAAGATCGGAGGAGTCGAAGAGAGGTGAGAGGAATGCAGCTGACCAAGCTGGGTCACGCCTGTGTGCGGGTGCAGAGGGACGATCGCACTCTCGTCATCGACCCCGGTGGGCTCACGCCGGAGGACAACGCGATCGCGGGCGCCGAAGCCGTGCTCATCACGCACGAGCACTTCGACCACCTCGAGGCCGAACGCCTGCGCAAGGCCCTCGCGGAGGACCCGCGCCTCACGGTCTACACCTGCCGCGCCGTCGCCCAGATCCTCGGTGACGTCGGCGACCGTGTACGTACGGTCGGCGAAGGCGACGCGCTGAACATCGCCGGCTTCGAGGTCGCCGTCGTCGGCCAGAAGCACGAGGTCGTCCACCCGGACGTCCCACCCGTGGAGAACGTCGGTTTCTTCGTCGACGGGGAGGTCTTCCACCCCGGCGACGCGTTCACCGTGGTGGAGGCGCCGACGCTGCTCGTCCCCGGCCAGGCGCCGTGGATGAAGGCTCCCGAGATGATCCAGTACCTGCGGGCGGTCGGCCCGCGGCGCGCGTACGCGGTCCACGACGGCCTGCTGAACGAGGTCGGTCTCGGCCTGCTGGAGAGTCAGCTCTCCGGCGAGGCCGAGGCACAGGACGCCGACTTCCGCCGCCTGAAGCCCGGAGAGTCCGTACAGCTCTGACGGGCTAGAGCCTGTTTTAAAAGGGGGGTGTTGAGCGGGTTCGCCTTGGTCTGGGGTGTGTCGTTGGCCGATAGATAGTGAGGTCTCCGG
>DASQPY010000516.1:0-4046 GCA_035643735.1 Actinoallomurus sp.
CGCCGCTCCGGCCTGACCTTCGCCCCCGAGGGCGGCTCCGAGCGCATGCGCAAGGTGATCAACAAGATGGTCTCCGAGGAGGACCTGATCCGCACGGTCACCACCGCGTACGAGAACGGCTGGCGGCAGGTCAAGCTCTACTTCATGTGCGGGCTGCCCACCGAGGAGGACGAGGACGTCCTCGCCATCGCGGACATGGCCAAGCGAGTGATCAAGGCGGGCCGCGACGCGACGGGCCGTCGCGACATCCGCTGTACGGTCTCGATCGGCGGCTTCGTGCCCAAGCCGCACACGCCGTTCCAGTGGGCGGCGCAGTGCGACCACGAGACGGTCGACCGCCGGCTGCGGGCGCTGAAGGACTCGCTCCGCCGCGACAAGGAGTACGGCCGCGCCATCGGCCTGCGCTACCACGACGGCGAGCCGTCGGTCATCGAGGGCCTGCTGTCGCGCGGCGACCGCCGGGTCGGCAAGGTCATCGAGGCGGTATGGGAGGACGGCGGCCGGTTCGACGGCTGGAGCGAGTTCTTCTCCTTCGCCCGCTGGCGCGCCTG
Source organism: Actinoallomurus sp. (assembly GCA_035643735.1). Taxonomy (GTDB): domain Bacteria; phylum Actinomycetota; class Actinomycetes; order Streptosporangiales; family Streptosporangiaceae; genus Actinoallomurus. Next base: position 552 of record DASQPY010000516.1, read on the forward strand.
CGCCGACAAGGCACTGGAGGGCGTCGACCTCGACTGGTACACCGTGCGCGAGCGCGACGAGGTCGAGGTGCTCCCATGGGACCACCTGGACGCCGGCCTCGACCGCGAGTGGCTGTGGCAGGACTGGCAGGACGCGGTCGACGAGACCGAGGTCGAGGACTGCCGCTGGACGCCCTGCTATGACTGCGGTGTCTGCCCGACCATGGACACCGAGATCCAGATCGGTCCCACGGGCAAGAGGCTCCTGCCGCTGAGCGTCGTCTGAGGCGAGGCGACCGATCCCGATCGAGCTCGAACGGCCGCGAGGCGCCCGGCGATGCCGGGCGCCTCGCGCCTTCTTCACTGTCCCGGATGGGGACGAAAGATCCCTGTGAGGGCCTCGCCAGTCTGGGGGGAGCTTGGTTCGGGTCCCTCACAGGGCAGGTCGCCGGGGACCGGTACGGCCTCGGGGGCGGCGACCAGGACGGTGGGATCCGGAGGGGAAGCGGGGGGCGGCCGGATCGGGGATGGGTCAGCCCGCGGACGGGGCCGGGCAGGGGTCGACCCGGTCGGCGATGCGACGCAGCAGGCCGGCCAGGTGTACGCGGGCGGTCTGGCGTACCTGGACGACGGCGTCCTGGCGCCGGGTCGGCGTGTAGGGCACCTGGGGCGCCCCCGGAAGCGAGTCGAGCACGTGCTGACGTGCCTGGCGTCGTGCGGACTCGAACGCGATCAACTGCAGCGGTTCCATCTGCCCCTCTCTAGGTTTCTTTATCGATTCAGAACCACTTATGAGAGTAAGGTGATGTAGCGTCTGAATCAATTCAGAAATAGGGTCTCCAGTGTGGAACGCGTCACGCTGCAGACGATCGCCGACCGGGTTGGCGTCTCACGGACCACCGTGTCCAACGCCTTCTCCCGCCCTGATCAGCTCAAAGAAGAGCTGCGCCAGCGGATCATGGAGGTCGCCGAAGAGCTGGACTACCCCGGACCGAACCCCGCCGCACGTACGCTCCGGCGTGGCCGTGCCGGAGTGATCGGTGTCGTCTTCACCGAGGCGCTGTCGTACGCCTTCGCGGACTCGTACGCGGTCGGGTTCCTGCGCGGGCTCGCCCGGGTCGCGGAGCAGTCCGGGACCGGGCTTCATCTGATCGGGTGGCCCTCGCCGGGGGTCGCGGAGGAAGTGATCGGCGACGCCGTGGTCGACGGCTTCTGCCTCTTCTCACCCGAGGGGCATCCGCTGGTGGAGACCGTCCTGCGGCGGCGGCTTCCCGTCGTCACGGTCGACCACCCGTACGTTCCGGGCGTGCCCTTCGTCGGGATCGAGGACCGGATCGCCGCGCGTGAGGTCGCCGCGTATCTCCTCGGGCTCGGTCACCGGCGCATCGCCATCGTGGCCGCCCAGCCGCTCGCGGCCCAGGCTCGGACCGAGGCCCGTACGCGGCCCGTCACGGAGGAGTGGCTCGACGTCGACCTGGCCGGCGAACACCGTTTCGGCGCCGGCCGCGCCCGACTCGCCGGATACCACGACGCGTGCCTGAAAGCCGGTCTGGCCTGGGAGGACGTGCCGATCCACCGGACCACGAACGACCGGGAGATCGCGCGCCGGGCGGCCCAGCATCTCCTTGACCTGCGGCCACGGCCGACCGCGGTGATCGCGGCGACCGACGAGATCGCCTTCGGCGTGATGGACGTCGCGGCGCAGCGGGGCATCGACATCCCCGGAGAGCTGTCCGTCGTCGGTTTCGACGACGTCCCTGCCGCGGAGCCGGCCGGGCTCACGACCGTCCGTCAGCCGATCACCGCCAAGGGCACCACGGCCGGTCGCCTGCTGCTCGAACCTTCACGCCACGACCCGGCCCCGTGCGTGCTCATGGAGCACCGACTCGTGATCCGCCGCACCACCGCTCCCCCCGGTGACACCTCGCACTGACGCCTCTGTGACCACTTAAGTCCGAAACCCCGAGGTATGCCCACCCAGGGACTGGGGACTCGCCGTGCTCCGGCGCGGACTGTGGCGGCTCCGGACGGCCCGGCCGGTCCCTCGCCGGGCACCCGGCACGGGGCCGGCGGTGTCCTCTTCATCCTGCGCTTACACCCTGGGCGACTACTGTGGCGTGTGCTGGTCAGACCGGTTGTGGACGCGTCGCGGCGGGCCTCGCGGGTGACCGTACGCCCGGACGGCCGGACGGCCCTGTGCGCACGGCCGGGAACCCGCGTGCGCGGCCGGTCGTTCGGTCTCCAGGACGCTCGGCCTGGATGCGAAGCGCCACTGACCCCGTACTCTTAGAGCAAGGCTTGAATGGCACGAGTAGGAAGGATCAAAACACTGGCACCCAAGCCGGAGGGCCCGGCGCCGGCCCCCGTGATCCAGCGTCTGCGTGTGCGCTACACCAAGCGCGGCAGGCTCCGGTTCACCAGCCACCGAGACATCTCCCGGGCCGTGGAACGTGCCGTCCGGCGCGCCGGGATCCAGGTGGCCTTCAGCGCCGGATTCACTCCCCACCCGAAGATCTCGTACGCGGGTGCGGCGGCCACTGGTGTTGCCAGCGAGGCGGAATACCTTGAGATCGGGCTTGTTGTCGCCTGTGAGCCGGACCGGTTGCGGGCCGGTCTCGACGACGCGCTACCCGAGGGTCTTGACATCCTCGACGTCGTCGAGGCGCGGACCGGGACGCTGGCGGATCGCCTGGAGGCATCGCACTGGCAGATACGTCTCGACGGGGTCACCCCCGAGACCGCCGGTGCGGCCGTGGCCGCCTTTTTGGCGGCCGACGAGATCGAGGTAGAACGCCTTACCAAGAAGGGACGCCGGCGCTTCGACGCCCGTGCCGCGGTGATCGCTTGCGAGCTCGACCGGCGTGCCATGGAAGACGCGGATGCGCAGTGTGCCATACTTCGAATGGTTGTTCGGCACACGACACCTGCTGTTCGACCTGACGACGTCCTCACCGGACTTCGCCTGGTGGCCGACCTCGCGCCGCCGTCGCCTCCACTGGTGACGCGGCTGGCGCAGGGGCCTCTGGACGATTCCACCGGTGAGCTCACCGACCCGCTGGCCCCCGACCGGCAGACCGCACCGGCAGGCGATGTTGCCGCCGAGTCTGCGGACGGCCTGCGGCTGGCGGAGCCGGACGCCGTCGGTGCCCAGCCGTAGGCGGGTTCCGTGCATCGCATGGATTCTCAACGGCGGCCGGGCGCACCCCTGATGACTTTGTCGGCACGACCCGCAGGGCCGAGCCGGCGCCAACGAGAAATGGATCGCTCCTGTGCGGCGCACCCTTACCGGTCGCGCCCGGGGGCTGACGGGAGAAAGCCCGGATGCTTGACAACGAACTCGGTGATGCGACAAGCGGCACCGAAGACACCGGTAATGGAACCACTGGTGAGACTACGCAGGCGAGCCGCCGGCGCCGGGCCAGCCGCCCGGCCGGGCCGCCGCCGGAGTCGGTAGAGGAGACGCAGCCGGCGCCCGCACCCGCACCCGCACCTGCCGCCGAGGCCCAGCCGAGCGGC
>DASQPY010000517.1:0-9959 GCA_035643735.1 Actinoallomurus sp.
ATCCCCGGGCGCGCGTACGCCGACTACGCGACGCTGCGCGGCGACCCGAGCGACGGGCTTCCCGGCGTGCCCGGCATCGGCGACAAGACGGCCGCGGCACTGATCACGAGATTCGGCTCGCTGGAAGGCATCGAAAAGGCCCTGGAGACGGGGGACACGTCGGGATTCCCGGCCGGAAGCCGGCTCAAGCTGGAGAAGGCGCGTGACTACCTCGGCTCGGCTGAAATGGTCGTCCGCGTGGTCACCGATATTCCCCTTCCGGACATCGACGCCCGTCTGCCGCGGACTCCGCGCTCGCCGGAACGCCTGGTCGAGCTCACCGACCGATGGAATCTCGAGGGCCCGGTCAACCGCCTGCTCGGAGCCGTGAAAACCACCACGGAGTAATGGTTCGCGTCGATTGCGTCATATGGCGCAGTGCTGGGGACCGCCCGGAGTTTTCATTTCAGTGAGAGGCGCACTGAAAGTTGCGCCAAAGGAACTGAGAGGCGGCCATGACGACGATGCTCAGCGGGCGGACACCAGCCTATCCGGGGGACGATGGGGCGGCGTTCGGCGGCGTGAGTGCGATGTTCGCAATGGTCCAGCGTTCCAATCACGCGACCGCCTTCGCCGGATGGATCGTCGCCACCGGCGCCATGGGGCTGGTCGTCCAGATCGGCACCCTCGAGTCGGCGAGCCGCTCGCCCTACAGCGGCCTGCTCTTCGCGGCGCTGGTCCCGGTGCTCGCCGCCGGGACCCTCGTCGTGACCCTCCTCGTACGCGCCGCGCGCCTGACACGGGCCGCACAGGAGGAGTTCTACCGCTTCATCGCCGAGATACCGGGCGACGCACCGGAGTTGTGCGCGCCGGCCGTCCTGCAGCTGCAACGGCTGACCGCGGCCACCCGCCACCGCGAGACACTCACCCAACGGGCGCTGATCTGGGCGTACGTCTCCGGGACCGCCCTGCTGGCCTGGAGCGGCATTGCCGCCGCGATGGCGTCGGGCCATTAGGGCACCACATACTGGCCGGCATCCGGATCGTGAAAAAACCGCCCCACTCCTCATGACCCGGGTGCCGGCCCCCTAGACAGGCATCCCCTTTATTAGGTCCACTGGAGAAAATGAGGTTCAATGGCGAACCTCTGCCGGGACGGGCAGACGGGAACTCGGTGCAGGAGACCCTCGCGAACAGACACGGTTTTTGGCAGGCACTGAACGAGTCCGAGCGGAGCGCGCTGCGCGCGGCCGGCCGGATCCGTGAGTATGCGGCCGGCGCTCTGCTGCTAGGTCAGGGCGCCGACCCCGACCATGTCCTGATCATCCTGGACGGCTGGGCCAAGGTGACGGCCGGGCGCGCGGACGGCCACGAGGTCATGCTGGCGATCCGCGGACCGGCCGACACGATCGGCGAGAGCGGCTGGCTGAACGGCCGCCCCCGGTCGGCCAACGTCAAGGCCCTCAACCGGGTCCGCGCGCTGGCGGTCCCGGCCGAGCAGTTCGCGAACTTCCTGAACGGCCACGCCCACGCGGCGCAGGTCCTCGCCCGGGTGATGGTCGGCCGGATGGACGACGCCGACCGCAGGATGACGTCCCAGGTGGGCACGGGCGGCCCCAAGCTGCTGGCGCTGCTCTTGCTCGACCTCGCCGAGCGTTATGGCGTCGACGGCCCTGACAACGCCGTGGCGCTGCCGCTGCCGCTGACCCAGCACGAGCTCGCCACCATGATCGGCCGAGCCCGGGAGACGGTCGCACGCGCCCTCACGGTGTGGCGTAAGGACGGCGTCGTCGTCACCCAGCGCATGCGGATCCTCATCACCGACCCCGACGCACTACGCGAAGTGGCCGAAGCCGAGGACGACTGACCGTCCGGCACTCCGCCGGCACCGGACGACCTCGAACTCCCCGGCGACGGTCCTGGCTCACCACGGACGCCGACGGCCGCCGCGTCCGTGGGCTGAGCCAGGTCTTTTCCTCGCCGCGGCGGCACGTCGTCGCGTGGTTCAGGCCACCGACGAGTAGGCGACCACGCCGCGCCGCATCGCGTCCATGGCCTTGCCCGCCGTGTCGCGGATTCCGCTGCCGCGCGGCGCGGCCTCGGCGACCTGGCCGAGCAGGTCGAGCAGTTGCTTGATCCAGCGGACGAAGTCGCCCGCGGTCAGGTCGGCGTCGCTCAGCACGGCGTCCAGCTGGTGCCCTCGCGCCCAGCGGTAGGCGGCCCACACGAAGCCCATGTCCGGCTCACGCAGGAACGCCACGCGGTGGTCGCGTTCGACCTCGCGCAGATCGTCGGTCAGGCGCACCATCTCGGTCAGCGCCTCGTGTACCGGGCCGGCCGGGATGCGCGGGGTCTTGCCGTCGTCGGCCTGCCGCGACTCGTAGACCAGGGCGGACAGGCACGCCGCCAGCTCGGCGGGGTCCAGGCCGTTCCAGATGCCCTCGCGCAGGCATTCGGCGGTGAGCAGGTCCGACTCGCTGTAGAGACGCCCGAGGCGGCGGCCGGCCTCGGTGACGCGCTCGTCCTTGAGGTACCCGAGCTGTTCGAGCACCGCGCACACCCGGTCGAACGTACGGGAGATCACCTGGGAGCGGCCCTCCACACGGCGCCGCAGGTCGGCCGTCTCGCGTTCGAGCCGGAAGTACCGCTCGGCCCACCGGGAGTGGTCCTCACGCTCGGCGCAGCCGTGGCACGGGTGCTCGCGCAGCCGCCGGCGCAGCTCCGCGACCTTCGGGTCCTCGCCCGTGGCCTCGCGGCGCTTCACCGGCCGTTCGATCTCGATCCCCGCCGTCTTGTTGCGCAGCGTCGACGCCAGGTCACGCCGGTGTTGAGGCGACTTTCGGCTGAACGACGGAGGGATCCGTACGCGCTCGACCGGCTCGACCGGACCGCGGAAGTCCATCAGTGCCAGCTGCTTGACCTGGCGGTTGACGGTCAGCACCAGAGGTGAGGGATCGTCGACGCGTTTGGCCCCGCCGGCTTCGAGGACCAGTGCGATGCCCGCCCAGCGGCCGTTCGGCACGACGATGACATCACCGGCGCGCAGGCGCTCCAGCGACCGCGCCGCCTCGGCGCGCTGCGCGCCCGAGCGCTCGCGTGCCAGCTCCTTCTCCCGGTCCGACAGGCGCCGCCGCATCCCGGCGTACTCCATGAAGTCCCCGAGATGGCACGTCGCCGCCTCGAGATAGCCCTCCAGCGCCTCCTCGCTGCGCCGTAGCTGCCGCGCCAGCCCGACGACGGCACGGTCCGCCTGGAACTGCGCGAACGACTCCTCCAGCAGCGTACGGGCGCGTTCGCGGCCCACCTGGCCGACGAGGTTCACGGCCATGTTGTAGGAGGGCCGGAAGCTGGAGTTGAGCGGGTACGTGCGGGTGCCGGCCAGGCCGGCCACCGATCCGGGGTCGACTCCCGGGCTCCACAGCACCACGGCGTGGCCCTCGATGTCGATGCCGCGCCGCCCGGCCCGCCCGGTGAGCTGGGTGTACTCCCCCGGCGTCAGGTCGGCGTGCATCTCGCCGTTCCACTTGACCAGGCGCTCGATGACAACGGTGCGTGCGGGCATGTTGATGCCGAGGGCCAGCGTCTCGGTGGCGAAGACCGCCTTGATCAGGCCGCGGGTGAACAGCTCCTCGACGATCTCCTTGAACGTCGGCAGCATCCCGGCGTGGTGGGCGGCCAGGCCGCGTTCGAGCGCGGCGAGCCACATCCGGTAGCCGAGGACGTCCAGGTCCTCCTGGGGGATGTCCGAGATGCGCGCCTCGACGTGCGCGCGGATCTCCTCAGCCTCCTCCATGGAGGTCAGCCGCAAATTGGAGTACATGCACTGCTCGACGGCGGCGTCGCAGCCGGCCCGGCTGAAGATGAACGTGATCGCGGGAAGCAGCCCGGCGCGGTCGAGACGGTCGATCACGTCCGTACGAGGCGGCGGTCGAAACCGTTGTGGCCGGCCCTCACGCCGGCGGCCGCTGCGGCGGCTCTGGTTGACCTTGGTACGGCGCAGGTCGTCCAGGGCGAAGCGCCGCAGGGCGGGGTTGACCTTGGTCTGCTCGTCGTCGACGAACAGGTCGTACAGGCGGTTTCCGGCCAGCATGTGCTGCCACAGCGGCACCGGGCGGTGCTCGTCGACGATCACGGTGGTGTCGCCGCGTACCTCCTGCAGCCACTCCCCGAACTCCTCGGCGTTGCTGACCGTCGCCGACAGCGCCGCGAGGCGTACGGACTCGGGGAGGTGGATGATGACCTCCTCCCAGACCGGGCCGCGGAAACGGTCGGCCAGGTAGTGCACCTCGTCCATGACGACGTACGCCAGCCCCGTGAGGGTCGGGGATCCGGCGTAGAGCATGTTGCGCAGCACCTCGGTCGTCATGACGACGACGGGCGCCTCACCGTTGATGGTGTTGTCCCCGGTGAGCAGGCCGACCTTGTCGGCCCCGTAACGGCGCAGCAGATCGGTGTACTTCTGGTTCGACAGCGCCTTGATCGGCGTGGTGTAGAAGCACTTCTGCCCGCCGGCGAGCGCCAGGTGGACGGCGAACTCACCGACGACGGTCTTGCCCGACCCGGTCGGGGCGGCGACGAGCACGCCATGGCCGTTCTCCAGCGCCCGGCAGGCGTCGACCTGGAAGAAGTCGAGGTCGAAGTCGTAAAGGCCCTGAAACTCCGTCAGCGCGGGTGTGAAGCCCGCCACGCGCTGACGGTGCGCGGCATAGCGCTCCGCGGGGGTGGTCATGGTCCAAGCCTACGGAAGTGCCGGGCGTGCGGCGGCAACGCGCCCGCGATCAAGGCCGCCGTCAGGACCGTGGCGTGTCCTCCAGATCGTCGTCGGTGTCCCGCAGATCCAGCGGGGAGGCCTCGTCGTCGGACAGGTCCTCGTACGGGTCGGGGCGGCGAGCCTTGCGGCGGTCGTGGATGTAGGCGACGATCTCGGCCACCTCGAACAGCACGACCGTGGGCAGTGCCAGGGCCATCATCGTGAAGGGGTCCTGGCTGGGCGTCGCCACCGCGGCGAAGACGAAGATGCCGAAGACCAGGGTCCGCCGCCACTTTCGGATGCGGGCGTGGGTCAGCACTCCGGCGAGGTTGAGCACCACGACGAACAGCGGCAGCTCGAACGTCGCCCCGAAGATCAACAGCATCGCGACGGCGTAGCTGAGATAGCTCGTGATCGTGACGAGGGGGACGACCTGGTCCGGCGTGAAGCCGAGCAGGATGCCCAGGCCCTTGTCGAGCGTCTCGTAGGCCAGGAACGCGCCCGCGGCGAACAGCGGGATCGCGCCGCCCATGAAGACGTACGTCCAGCGACGCTCGCGGTGGTACAGCCCCGGCGCCACGAACGCCCAGATCTGGAACAGCCAGATCGGCGAGGCGAGCACGACCCCGATGATCAGGCAGATCTTCAGCCGTAGTACGAACGGGTCGAGGATCCCCGTCGTGGTCAGCGCGCAGTGCCCGTTGAGCCGGTTGGACTGCGGGATCTTGCAGTACGGGTGCTGCAGGACGCGCCAGATCGGGTCATAGAAGATCCAGCCGACGATGCCCCCCGCCAAGATCCCGATCATGGCCTTGAGCAGGCGGTTGCGCAGCTCACGAATGTGCTCGATGAGCGGCATGCGCCCGTCTGGGTTCGGCGTACCGGCGGCACGCCGCCGGGACACCTTCATCGCCGACATGTGGTTATGGGCTCCGGCTCGTCAGTCAGGAGTGCTTGCCGTGCTCCGTCTGCTGCAGCGGCACACCGTTGACCGTGGTGCCGTCGCCGCCCTGGGGGGCGTTCAGCTCCTGTGGGCCCGCCTGGGCCTCCAGCCGGGCGGCCTGCTCACGCAGCCGGGCGGCCTCCGTACGCGCGTCGTTCGGGGCGTTCTGCTTGTCTTCGTCGTCGTTGATCAGGCCTTTTGTCTCGGACTTGAAGATCCGCATCGAACGTCCGAGCGAACGTGCGGCCTGAGGCAGCTTCGCCGAGCCGAACAGCACCAAGATGACGACCGCGATGATCGCGATCTCCCACGGTCCAAGATCCATGACAGTCCTCTTCAGCAGTGGCCGGTTCTTCCCCGATCGTACGCCGTCCGGGCCGGTGGCTCACTCCCGCGCCCGCTCCAGACGCTGCGCCGCGGCCGAGAGCGCGGAACGTTTCGGCTCCAGTCGCTCCCTGGTATGCCGGAGTTCACGGCCGAGGCCGCGGACGGCGGCGAAGACCTTGACGGCGCAGGCCGCGATGACGAGCAGACCGGCGAAAGCCAGTCCGATGAACGTCATCACCCACAGCACACGCCGAGACTACACGTAGAGGCCGAGCGCGCGGTCGGCGTCGTCACGCACCTGCGCGGCCAGCTCGCCCGGCGCGACGATCGCACCGTCGCCGGCCAGCCGCAACGCCAGCCGGCGTACCCACCGGGTGTCCTGGGTGCGCAGTTCGACGCGCAGCCGCCCCTCTCCCAGCTCGGTGACGCTCTCGCACGGGTAGTGGTCGGCGACCCAGCGTCCGGACGGCGTCAGCTCGAGCACGACCCGGATGTCATCGGGCGACGGCCGGAACAGCCCGCGGTCGACGTCGACCGGCTCGGCGTCCGCCGGGATGCTCACGGCGACGTCCAGGACCTCCAGCGCCACGATGCGGTCCAGCCGGAACAGTCGTACGGCCTCGGCCCTGTGGCACCAGCCCTCCAGGTAGGACCAGCCGTCGACCAGGAGCAGGCGCATCGGGTCCACGTCGCGGTCGGTGTTCTCATCCCGGCCGGGCACGTAGTAGGTCATCCGCAGCCGCCGGCCCTCGTCGAGCCCGGCGCGCACGCGGACCAGGACGTCGGGCCGGACGTCCACCTGCACCGACACCTGGCTGCTGGGCCACGCCGCGCTGCCGGCCGCGTCCTCCAGCTTGGCGATCACCCGGCTCACCGCGTCACCGTGCTCGGGGATCTCGGCGAGCGTGCGCAGCGCCACCAGCAGCGCCGACGCCTCGTCCACGTCGAGCCGCAGCGGGCGGCTGATCGACTCGGCCTCGCTCACCACGATCTCCCCGCCCTCATAGGACAGGTCGATCGGGCAGTACGGGTCGGGGGCGCGCAGCTCGACGCACCACAGGAGGTTCAGATCGTCGATCAGCTGCTTCTCGGTGACCCCGAACGCCGCCGCGGCCTCGGCGACGCTCACCGAGGTACGGCTGATGACGTACGGGACCAGCGCGAGCAGCCGCGTGAGACGGTCGGCCGAACTCATGCGAGCACCGCCTTCAGGTGCTGGATCATCGCGTCGCGCACGTCCGGCGGGCCCACCACGACGACGTCGTCGGCGAACCCGGCGAGATAGTCCACGAGCCGGTCGACGTCGGCGAAGCCCAGCTCGGCGACGTCCCAGTCACCCTCGTCGGGCCGTACGCCGGCGGCCCAGCGGCGGATGCCGTGCGCGGCGTCGCGGCGCAGGCGCACCGTGGCGGTCCGCCGGTCCGGCGCCGGGTTGCTGCTGTCGGCCACGATCTCGCGTACGTCGGCGTCCTCGGGCACCACGACGGTGCCCGCCGGTCCGTCGGCGGTGACGTCGCCCAAGATCCGGCTGAGCCGGAACACCCGTACCTGCCCGCGGTCGCGGTCGTGGCCCGCGACGTACCAGCGGCCACGGCGGCTGACCACCCCCCAGGGCTCCAGATGGCGACGCTGCGGGGCGCTGCGGCCCACCCCCTGGTAGTCGAAGGTCACCGGCCGCCGGTCACGCACCGCGCTCCACAGGTCGGGGAAGGCCGGCTCGTGGGTGTCGACCCTCGGCTCGATGCCGAGCGAGGCCGCCTCGGCGGTGTCCACGCCGGCCGCGCGCAGCTTCAGCAGCGCCCCGGAGGCGGCCTCGGCGAGGCTGGCGCGCTGCCAGACCCGCGCGGCCAGACCGAGCACCGCGGCCTCGTCCGGACTCAGCTGGATCTCCGGCAGCTCGTACGCCTGGCGCTGGATGCGGTAGCCGGCCTCCTCGTCGCCGTCGCTGCCGGTCTCCAGGGGGATGCCGAGCTCGCGCAGCTCCTCCTTGTCGCGCTCGAACATGCGCTTGAACGCCTCGGAGCCGTCGGGATAGCCCGGCACGGCGTGGCGGATCTGCTCGGCACTGAGGTATCTGCGGGTGGCCAGCAGGCACACCACGAGATTGAGCAACCGCTCGGTCTTGCGGCGTGACATCGGCTCTCCTTATTACCCGTCCCCGTGGCCTCCGACGCTACCGTTGGCGGGTGATCCGATGGCGCAAAGGCACGGTTGTCAAGATACGCCGGGAGTGGCCCGGAGCGGTCGAACTCGACGTAGAGATCGAAAACGACGGTGCGGCCCGCGCACTGGCCTATCCGGCGCTGGTGGGATCGCCCCAGCCGGGCGATGAGGTCCTGCTGAACACCACGGCGCTCGCCATGGGGCTCGGTACCGGAGGTTACGCCATGGTGGTGGCCGTCCCGGACCGCTTCCCGCCCGACCCCTCCGGGCCCGGCCACCTGGTCAAGGCGCGGTACACACCGCTGCAGGCCACCGTGCTCGGCGCCGACGAGCAGGACTCCCCCCACCACGAGGTGCTCCGTGAGGCCGACTCGCTGGGCGGGATGCCGGTGATCGTGGCCGACCTCCATTCGGCTCTGCCCGCGATCATCGCCGGCCTGCACCTGGAGCGCCCCGGCACGCGCGTCGTGTACGTCATGCCGGACGGCGGGGCGCTGCCCTCCTGGTTCTCACGCTCGGCGGCGGCGCTGCGCGAGGCCGGCTCCCTGGCCGCCGTCGTCACCGTCGGGCAGGCGTTCGGCGGCGACCTGGAGGCGGTGACCCTGCACACCGGCCTGCTGGCCGCGCGGCTCGTCCTCGGCGCCGAGGTCGCGGTGGTCGCGCAGGGACCGGGCAACCTCGGCACGGGAACCCGCTGGGGTTTCTCGGGCGTGTCGGCGGGTGAGGCGGTGAACGCCGCGAGCGTGCTGGCGGGACGCCCTGTGGCGTCGCTGCGGGTGAGCGAGGCCGACGCGCGCGAGCGCCACCGGGGCATCTCCCACCACAGCCTGACCGCCTACGGCCGGGTGGCCCTGGCGCGCGCGCAGGTCGTCGTGCCGGAGCTGCCGGGCGAGTTCGGCGCCAGGGTCAGCGCCGAGGCCGGGCCGCTGGGCGACCGCCATGAGCTGGTACGGGTGCCGGTGGACGGCCTGGAGGAGGCTCTGCGCAAGTCCCCGGTACGCCTGTCGACGATGGGCCGGGGACTCGACGAGGACCTCGCGGGCTTCCTGACCGTCGCGGCCGCCGGCCGGCACGCGGCGGAGCTCCTGGGCTGACGTCGGTCCGCCGCCGGGGGTTCTGGTGTTCGGGCAACGGTGACCACAGCGGGCGCCTTTACGTTGTAGATCACGTTGGCGCGAGACCACCCTGGGCGTCGTAGGGCTGCCGGAAGGTGAAGGCGTGCGGACCCGGTCCCTCCTCCCGTAGCCGGGCGAGGCGGCTCAGCGCCTCCTCCAGCGGGGGGATGTGGCCGGCCGGGACCCACCACAGCACCGCGACCGGCTCCTCCATGCGCACGAACCACTCCCTGCGGTGGCGGACGAAGTCCAGATGGTCCGAGCGGTACGCGAAGTCCCACAGAGCCTTCAGCGACTCCCACACCGACAGGTTGACGATCATGTCGTCGCCGTTGGGGCGGAGCCCGGTCGCGTCCTCACCCCCCTCATCGGTCAGGCGCCATACGAAACCCGGCGACGCGTCGGCCAGGGCGTTGATCGGCTTGAGCCCGTTCACGAAACCGGCCGACTCCGGGGCGTCCAGAGGCTTCCGCAGGCGGCCGACGTTGAGCTGCGCGAGGTGATGATCCGTCATGGACCACAGCAGATCATCGCGGGCGTTCTAATGTCAACGATCATTATTTTTAGAGATGATCTCCACGCAGCAGTCACCCGGCGCCGGCCGTAGGCGCGCCGAAAGCCCCCTCTCGCCCATGCCATCGAGCAGCCCCTCGATCAGCGCGAGGTTCATGCCGCACGTCAG
>DASQPY010000518.1:0-2855 GCA_035643735.1 Actinoallomurus sp.
CACCCAGCCGTCCGCCGGGCAGGTCAGCCGGCCGACCGCGCGTACCGACAGCGACCCGGCCGCGGCGCCCTGCGCGACGCGCCACAGGTTCGGCGTGGCCGACGGGCTCACATCACTCCACTCCAGCCCGGGAACCCCGACGAGCACGGCGTGCCCAGGCGGAGGCGACGCTGAGGCCGGAGGACAGGAGGCGCAGCTCAGGCCCCCGCCGATCAGTGCCAGTACGGCGGCGATGCGTTTCAGCAACGATCGTCTCCCAGGCGTGAGTACGCGACATGGCGCGGGCGATGATGCCCGCCGGCCGAGTCGCCCCCGCGCCGCGCGAGTTAAGTGCTCCCGTCGGCCCGGTGAAGTATGGACGGTGCCCAGGAGACGCACCGCTCGCCTGACCGCCTGTCGCCAGTCCTTTGCCCGTTGCTGGCACGCGGCGGAAGAACGTGCGAGGCCGGCGGAGCAGTACCCAGCGTCATGACGTGGTCACAGGGCAGGTCGGTTCCCCCGTAGGCTCGTGTCATGACGGAGTACGTGCTGACACTGTCGTGTCCCGACCGTCCGGGCATCGTGGCGGCGGTCTCCGGGGTGCTGGCCGAGCGTGACTGCAACATCGTGGAGAGCCAGCAGTTCGGCGACCGCGGCACCGGCCGGTTCTTCATGCGGACGCAGTTCGACGCGCCGGACGGCCTGGGGGACGCCCTGACGGAGGCGTTCACCGTGCTCGGACCGGAGTTCGCGCTGGACTGGCACCTTCACGATCGCGCCGTACGCTCCCGCGTGCTGATCCTGGTCTCCAAGTACGGCCACTGCCTGAACGACCTGCTCTACCGCCAGCGCTCGGGTCTGCTCGGCATCGACATCGTCGGGGTCGCCTCGAACCATCCCGACATGCGGCCGCTGACCCAGTCGTACGGCATCGACTACCACCACCTGCCGGTCAGCGGGCACGACCGCGCGGCGCAGGAGGCGGAGATCCTCGCGCTGGTCGAGCACTACCAGGCGGACCTCGTCGTCCTCGCGCGCTACATGCAGATCCTGTCCGACGACCTGTGCGGCAAACTCCCGGGACGGATCATCAACATCCACCACTCGTTCCTGCCGAGCTTCAAGGGCGCCAGGCCGTACCACCAGGCACACGAACGCGGCGTCAAGCTCATCGGCGCCACCGCGCACTATGTGACCCCGCACCTGGACGAGGGGCCGATCATCGAGCAGGAGGTCGCGCGCGTCGACCACACCCACGGGCCGGACGAGCTCATGGCCGTGGGCCGCGACATGGAGTGCCTCGCGCTGGCCCGCGCGGTCCGCTGGCACGCCGAGCACCGCGTACTGATCAACGCCGACCGGACCGTGGTGCTTCGCTGACCTGTCGACGGCGGCCTCACCTGGCAGAGCATGGTCTAATACCACGGTGCGTGATCGAATCGTTGCGACAGGTGAGATCCAGGACCGCTCCGACGGCTGCCGTGCGGCCGTCCGTGCCTTCCGGTCACGCCGGGTACTCCCGGCGAGCCTGGCCGCCTCGCTGCTGACGGTCGCCGGCGCGACCGTCTCCGTGCAGGTCATCTCGGCCCGGTTCGGCCACCCGGTCCTCCATCCTGAGATCACCGTGCGGCTTCTGCACACGCTCACCTGGAGCGATCCGGAGCTGATGTCCGCCGGTGGCGGGCTGATGCTCGCCGGCCTGTCGCTCGTCCTGGCCGCGGTGCTGCCAGGACGTACCGGCACGGCGCCGCTGGCCGGCGACGACCCGAGGTTCATCACGGGCCTCGGCCGGTCGTCGCTGCGGGCGGACCTGCACTCCACCGTCCTGGGGGTGGCGGGCGTCGAAACCGCGGTCGTACGGCTCCGCGGACGGCTGCGGCCGCGGGTGGAGATCCGCGCGGTCACCGGTTTCCACAACTCCGGGAACCTCGGAGAGCTGGTGGCCGACGCCGTACGCGACCGGCTGGAGGACCTGGGCCCCGTACGGGTTCCGGAGGTCGCCGTGCGCGTCGCCTGCCGTAAGCACTGAAAGAACCATCAGCGACCTAATGAACACGGTGCTCACACCACCACAGGTGGGCACGACATCCCAGCAGCGATCAACTCTCCCGGCCGACCGGCAGGGGCACGGTCTTTCAGGAGGACTCAACGTCCAGGAAAACCACGTGCTCACCTGCCAGCGGCTACCAGCCACCGAGTCTGCCGGATGGCGACTCGCTAACTCTCATGAGGAAGAACAATGTGGAACCGCGTCTGGCTGGCCCTGACCGGCCTGGTGCTGCTGGTCGCCGGCGGTACGACGCTGGCGGGCGGCCTCGGTGCGTTCGGGCCCGACCGGCACGTGGTCACCGGTGCGATGTCGCGGAGGATGGGCGAGAGCCTGTGGTTCTGGCCGTCGGTGGCGGCCGGCGCCCTCACCGTCGCGGTACTCGGCACCGGCTGGCTGGCGGCGCAGTGGCGCTCCCGTACGCTGCGGCGGCTCGCCATGGGCGACGCGCGCGCCGGGGCGACCCGGATGGCGGCCCGCGTCGCGACCCGCGCGATCTCGGCGGACGTCACGTCCTATCCCGGAGTGCGCCGGGTGCGGACCCGGCTCTCGGGTAGCGCGCGCCGTCCCTCGGTACGCGTCCGGGTGATGTGCGACGCCGAGGTCGACCTCGCCGAGCTCGCGTGGCGGATCCGCGACGACGCGATGGTCCGGCTGCGGACCACGCTGAACCGCGAGGACCTCGGCGGCGTGGTCGACTTCCGGCGGATGAAGCGTGAAGTCCCCGCATGGGAGCGCCGCGTAGTGTGAGGCGGCATGTCCACTTTGCGTGCTGCCGCCGACGACCTCCAGGACGACCTCGTACGGCTCCGTCGTGATCTGCACCGCG
>DASQPY010000519.1:0-3582 GCA_035643735.1 Actinoallomurus sp.
TCCCGTATGTCCGTGTCGAACACCGGTTGTGGCGCGGTCGCGGGTCCGCGCTCGACACCGCCGTCGCAGAGCCGGAAGACACTGCCGTGCCAGGGACAGGTGACGCAGCCGTCTCCGAGGTCGCCTTCTGAGAGCGGTCCTGAGAGATGGCTGCACCGGTCGGCGAGCACGTCGAAGCCCTTCCCCCGCCGTACGACGAGAAGTGGCACCTCACCCAGCGGAACCCGCGTCGCGCGCTCGTCAGGAAACTCGTCGACCGCGGCGAGTTCGTGCCATCCAGGCTCGACGAGGTGCGGGACCGCCTCGGCGTGATTGGCTCCTCCGGCCTGCCGGTAGGCGATGTGTCCACCGAGCATGCCGCCGACGCCCACGGTCAGCAGTCCCGCTTAGCGAAGGAGCAGGCCGGCTCGTCGTGTCCGCACGACGAGCGATCCCCCGTACAGTCCGGCGGCCGCGGTGTTGACCAGAGCATGCACGACGCCGACGCGCATCTGCTGTTCGTGCTGTTCGGACCAGTCAGCCGCCCCGGCGAGCGCGGCAGGCGCCGAAGCCACCAGCCCGAAGGCCACAAGCCGCCGGGCAGCCCGGTCCTCACCGCGCAGCAGGTCCAGCACGCCCGCCGACATCCACGCCCCGATCGGTGCCTGGACGAGCAGCGGATGGACCGGATGTCCCAGGCGGACACCGTGCAGGAGATCGCGGACGCGGCCCGGTTTCAGCGCGCGCACCGCTTTTTGGGCCGGGCCGATGACGCGGTCCAGAGCGGTGATCGTCTCAAGTCTGCTCACGCTGCGCATGCCGGTAGCCCTTCCCACTCGGCCGAGGGCAAACGCCTCACATGACGCGGTGGCGTTCGGCCGTGTCGCGGCGGAGAGTCAGTCCGTTTCCGTGAGCCTTCGGATCGGGGCGGAGCGTCCCGCTGTCGGGGTTCAGCGTGCCTTCGAACAGCAGCGACTCGATGCGGACGTGGTCGTGGAACCATTCCAGGTGGCGCAGGTTGGGCGTGGCGGCGGCGACGTGGACGTGCAGGTGCGGGCCGCAGTGGCCGGAGATCTGCAGGTTGTACGCCGCCGCGACGGAGGCGACGCGGAGCCATTCGGTGATGCCGCCGCAGCGGGAGACGTCGGCCTGCAGGCAGTCGACGGCGCCCGCCTCACACATCCGGCGGAAGTAGAACAGGTCGTAGCCGTACTCCCCGGCCGTGACGTCGGGGCGTACGGCGTCGCGGATCTCGCGCAGGCCCTCCAGGTCGTCTGAGGAGACGGGTTCCTCCAGCCAGCGGATGTCGAGATCGGCCGCGGCTTCCATGACCCTGATGGCCTGTTTGTGGGAGTATCCGCCGTTCGCGTCCACGTAGAGGTCGACGTCGTCGCCGACCAGGTCCCGTGCCTGGCTCATCCGCGAGAGGTCACGGGACACCTCCGAGCCCCACGACTCGGCGATCTTGATTTTCACGCGCGGGATGTGCTGCTCGAGTGTCCAGTGCTCGAGTTGCTCGCGCAGTCGCCGTTCGTCGTAGGTGGTGAATCCTCCGCTGCCGTACACCGGTACCTCGTCATGGACGGCGCCGAGCAGCCGGTGCAGAGGTAGGCGCAGCAGCCGGGCCTTCAGGTCCCACAGCGCCACGTCCACCGCGGAGATGGCGTAGCCGACGGCACCGGGTCGTCCAGCGTTGCGGACGGCCCGGACCATCGCCTGGAACGAGCCTCCTACGTCGAGGGCCTCCCGGCCCTCGACGACGGGAGAAAGGCTGTCGCGGATCACCGTGGCGCAGGCCGTGGGCCCGTACGTCCAGCCGATGCCGGTGGTCTGTCCCGAGCGCACCTCGGCCAGCACCAGGGTGGTGGAGTCCCAGGCGTACGTGCCGTCGGCTTCGGCGGCATCCGTCGGGATCGTGTACGCGGTCGCGGACACCGCTTCGATCGGGTTCTGCACCATGATCGGGCCGGCCTCCGTGGGTCAGGACTTCCGGTGGGATCCGGACGGCAGGAACTCCTGCACCTTGGTCTTGACGCCTTCCTTGAGGATCCCCCAGCGGTTCTCGTCTCCGTGGGCCAGTGCCTGGGCCGCGTCCTTCATCTGCTCGAAGGTCGCGTGCGGAGGGATCGGCGGAACGTCGGGATCGCAGCGGACGTCGAGCAGGGTGGGCCGGCCTTCACCGAGTGCCTGCTCCCATGCGGGGCCAATCTGGTCAGGTTTGTCCACATTGATGGCTCCAAGACCGAGGCCGGCGGCGAACGCCGCGTAGTCGACCTCCGGAAGTGTCTGGGACTGGGTGAACTTCGGGGCGCCCTCCATGGCGCGCATCTCCCAGGTGACCTGGTTGAGGTCGTTGTTGTGCAGGACCGCGACGACGAAGCGCGGGTCGGACCACTCGCGCCAGTAGCGGCTGATCGTGATGAGCTCGGCCAGCCCGTTCATCTGCATGGCGCCGTCTCCGGCGAAGACGATGACGGGTCGCTCGGGATGGCCGAACTTGGCGCCGATGCCGTACGGCACCCCGGGTCCCATGGTGGCCAGGGTGCCCGACAGCGAGCCGCGCACCTCGCCGGTGAACTTCAGGTCACGGGCGTACCAGTTCGCCGCCGAACCCGAATCGGCGGTGACGATGGCGTCCTCGGGCAGCCGGGAGGACAGTTCCCAGAACAGCCGCATCGGGTTGATCGGGTCCGCTTCGACCATGGCCTCCTTCTCCATGGTCTGCCACCAGCGGGCCACCTTCGACTCGATCTCCTCCCGCCAGGAGCGGTCCTTCTTGGGCTTCAGGTGCGGGATGAGGGCGGCCAGAGTGGTGGCGGCGTCACCGACGAGGTTGACCTCGTACGGGTAGCGCATCCCGATGAACTTGCCGTCGATGTCGATCTGGACGGCGCGTGCCTGACCGAACTCCGGGAGGAACTGGGTGTAGGGGAAGTTCGACCCGACCGTCAGGAGCGTGTCGCACTCGTTCATCATCTCGTAGCTCGGCCGCGTGCCCAGCAGGCCGATGGCACCGGTGACGTAGAGCAGGTCGTCGGACAGCACGTCCTTGCCCAGCAGTGCCTTGGCCACGCCGGCGCCGAGCAGGTCGGCGACCTGCATCAGCTCGGCCCGCGCGGCGCGAGCGCCCTGCCCGGCCAGGATGGCGACCTTCTCGCCGCTGTTGAGCACCTCCGCGGTGCGGCCGATCGCCTCGTCGTCCGGCGAGGGCACGGGCCAGCTGGTGCCGATCGAGGACGGCACCATCTTGAACGCGTGAGTCGGCGGGGAGTACTCGAGCTCCTGGACGTCGGCGGGGATGATGACCGCGGTCGGCGCGTGCTCGGCCAAAGCGGTGCGGATCGCCCGGTCCAGGACGTTGGGCAGTTGCTCGGGGACGGTGACCATCTGCACGTACTCGCCGGCCACGTCCTTGTAGAGGCTGAGCAGGTCGACCTCTTGCTGGTAGGAGCCTCCCAGGGCACTGCGGTTGGTCTGCCCGACGATCGCGACGACGGGTACGTGGTCGAGCTTGGCGTCGTACAGGCCGTTGAGCAGGTGGATGGCGCCCGGACCTGATGTGGCCGCGCAGACGCCGATCCGGCCGGTGAACTTGGCGTAGCC
>DASQPY010000520.1:0-3497 GCA_035643735.1 Actinoallomurus sp.
GGATCCAGGCGGATGGGCTGCTCGTCGGCGGGCAGCAGGTCGCCGGTCAGCCCGGCGAGATCACCGAGCGTGCGGGCGGCGTACGCGCGCTCGACCCTCTCACCGTGCTCGTCGAGGGTGATCCGGCCGTCGCCGTGCGCCTCGCGGAGCAGCCGGACGACGTTCTCGCGGTCCGTGTCGGAGGCGCGCAGCTCATGTGGCGAGGGGTGATCCCGGCCAGGCTTCCACGGAAGGTCCACGCCACGACGATATTCGTTGGCGCTCTGCCGTAGGCCATACCTACCGTGAACCTTATGGCCATCTTGCTGCGCGACGTCGTCAAACGGTATTCCGACCGGGACGGCACGTCGATCGCCGCGGTGGACGGGCTGACGCTGGAGGTGCCCGACGGCGTCTGTCTGGGGCTGCTCGGGCCGAACGGCGCGGGCAAGTCCACCACGATGCGCCTGCTCACCGCCCAGTCCCGCGCCGACGAGGGCACGATCACCGTTCTCGGCCACGAGGTCCCGGCCGAGGCCAAGCAGGCCCGCGCCCTGATGGGCGTGGTCCCTCAGACCGACAACCTCGACGAGGAGCTGACCGTGCGTCAGAACCTCGAGGTCTTCGCGCGTCTTTACCGCGTACCACGCGCCGGGCTGCGCGCGGCCGTGGACCGCGCGCTGGAGATCGCCCACCTGACCGGGCGTGCGGAGGCACGGGCGGTCAACCTTTCGGGCGGCATGCGGCGCCGGCTGCTCGTCGCCCGCGGGCTCGTGCACTCCCCCCGCCTCGTGTTGCTCGACGAGCCGACGGTGGGGCTGGACCCGCAGGTCCGCGCCGATCTGTGGGGGCTGATCGCCGGGCTGCGCGCCTCCGGGGTGACGGTGCTGATGTCCACGCATTACATCGAGGAGGCCGAGCGCCTCGCCGACACGTGCGCCCTGATGTCGCACGGCAGGGTGATCGCGAACGGCAGCCCCGCCGAACTCATCGCCGACCACGCCGGTGACCGGGTCGAGGAGCACGAGGGCACCCCCGAGCGGCTGGCCGAGGTCGAGGGCCTGGCCCGGAGGGCGGGCCTGCCCACCCGGCGCACCGGGCCGACGGTGTCGGTGCTGCAGGCCGAGCGGATTCCCCCCTCGCTGGCGGACACGCTCGCCGGCGGCGCGAACAACGGCCACCGGATCGTACGGCGGGCCGCCAACCTGGAGGACGTCTTCGTCGTGCTGACCGGAGAGACCGTTGACTGACCGGAGCGGCGAGCCGACGAGCGAGAGGAGTGGCCGGTGAGGAACGAGCCGTCCGCGCAGCGAGTGAGGAGGCAAGCGCGACCATCAGCACGCCTGAGAGCCTTCGAATGGGCCCCGGTACGCGGGGTGTGGCGGCGCGAGCTGGCGCTGTACCGCCGCTACTGGACCTCCTCCTCGTTCGCCGCCCTGATCGAGCCAACGATCTTCCTGCTCGCGTTCGGCTTCGGCTTCGGCGCCCTCGTCGGGCAGGTCGCGGGCTACCGCTACCTCGACTTCGTCGGCACCGGCGTGGTCGCCACGGCGACGCTGTTCACCTCTGTCTTCCCCGGCATGTTCAACACCTATATCCGGCGCACCTACCAGCACTCCTACGACGCGGTGCTGGCCGCGCCGGTCGACGTGCACGAGGTGGTGGCCGGCGAGGCGTCGTGGATCGCGGTCAAGAGCGGGATCTACTCCTGCGCGCCGATACTGGTTGCGCTGGCGTTCGGCCTGCGCCCCGGGCCGGGTGTGGTCGCGGTCCCGGTCTTCACGATGCTCACGGCCAGCGGCTTCGCACTGTTCGGCATCTGGGCGTCCACGGTCGTCCCGTCGATCAACAGCTTCGACTACATCATCAGTGGGGTGCTCGCGCCCCTCTTCCTCATCGCGGGCACCTTCTTCCCGGTCGGCGGGCTGCCCGCCTGGGCTCAGACGGTCGCGCACATCAACCCCCTCTACCACTGCGTCGAGCTCGTCCGGCACGCCGTCTTCGGGCTGCGGCCGCTCGACGACCTCGGCCACATGGGCGCTCTCGTCCTGTTCGCGGGCCTGATGTGGGCGCTCGCCGTACGCGGAATGCGCCGCTGCCTCATCGACTGACCGTCCGGACAATGATCGCGGCTGTGTGTTGACCGGTGCCGACCAGGTCTCTACGCTGACGCGAACCTCTTTCATGTTCCGGAGGACGCGCCGTGGCGGCAGAGATCGATCAACGGACGCGGCGTGGCCGTCGGGCGGCGTACGCGGCGTTCGGCGTACAGGGACTGTCCTTCGCCGCTCTGGTGACGCGGATCCCGGAGATCCAGAAGGCGCACGACCTCAGTGACACCACACTGGCCCTCGTCCTGCTGGCCGTCCCCGTCGTCGCCGGCGTCGGCAGTGTCCTCGCCGGGACTCTGATGCCGAGGTACGGCAGCGGGCCCGTCCTGCGGGTCGCCCAGCCGTTCGTACTGCTGTCGATCATCGCCATCGGTCTCGCCCCCGGTGACCTGGTCCTGTACGCGACCACGGCGCTGTTCGGCCTGTTCGTCGGCGCGGTGGACGCCTCGATGAACGCCCAGGCGGTCACCGCCGAGACGCTCTACGGCAAGAGCCTGCTGACCGGTTTCCACGCCGTCTGGAGCGCCGCCGGCATCATCGCGGGCCTGTGGATCGCGCTGGCCAACCAGGTCGACATGAGCCTCGGCGCGGGATTCGCGATCCCGGCGGCGCTCGGCCTGGCCGTCTCCCTGTCGACCGGGCACCGGCTGTACGCGCGAGAGCTGGAGACCACCGGGCCGAGCGGCGAGCAGCTGCGGACGGCGGCCAAGCACGTGCCCTGGAGACCGATCGTCATCATCGGGGTGGCCGTCACCTGCATGTACATCGCGGACTCGGCCACCTCCAGCTACAGCGCCAAGTATCTGAAGGACGACCTGAACGCCTCGGGCACGGTCGCGCCGCTGGCGTACGTCGGCTACCAGATCGCGATGATGCTCAGCCGTACCGGCGCGGACTTCGTCGTACGGGCCTACGGTGCGGCGCGGGTCGTGGCGGCCGGCGCCGTCGTGGGCGGCCTCGGGCTGGCGACGGCCGCCGCCGCTCCCGGTCCGGCCGTGGCCATCGCCGGCTTCGCGCTGGCGGGGCTGGGCCTGGCGGTGGTGGTGCCGACGTCGTTCTCGGCGGCCGGACGACTCGACCCGACCGGTCTCGGCATCGCCGTGGCCAGGGTCAACGTCTTCAACTACTTCGGCTTCGTGCTCGGCGCGGTCGTCGCGGGCGCCGCCGCGTCACGGCTGTGGATCGCGTACGCGGTGGGAGCCGCGCTCACGCTGGTGATCCTCGCGTCGGCGAAGGGCTTTCAACCCGCCCCCGTCGCCGGGGCTGATCCAGAGACCCCGGTCGCCCAGCGTCCCGTGGCCTGATCGGCCGGGAGCGTGTGGCGAACGGGCACGGGAGCGGGCGGCCCGTCAGGCTCAGCGGCGCGAGCTCTCCTCTTCCTCAACGATGCGTTGCATGGCCTTCTCA
>DASQPY010000521.1:0-10281 GCA_035643735.1 Actinoallomurus sp.
GACGGCCGCCCGTCCACGAGCCAGACCTCCACCGGGTCGCCGTAGGCCCGGCTCACGCCGTCACCGTCCATGCGTCTCGCGGACGCCGTTCCGTACCGCTCGCTCCGCCCACGCGGGCCGCCTGCCTTCCCGGTCGATCGCTGCCGTGATGCCCGGGGGAAGGCGGGCGCCATCGAACATACGTTCGCACAGGGCGTCTCGGGAAGGGCTCGGCGGGTAACGGTCGAATTCCTCGGCGAGGCGGCCCAGACCGACACCGCAAGGTGATACCGCCGTGACACCGTGTACGAATCCGGGACACCGGCCATCAGACGGCACTTTTGGGGTCGCCCGTACGACACAAAAGGGTGAGCCGCATAGCATTGAACAGGTAAAGTGCCATCTCGTGGCAAGAGGTGCTCGAACGACGACGGTGAGTGACCTCAATTGTCGGGATGACCCGCATAAATGAGGCATACAAGTAGCATCGGACAAAAACTCCGACCATCTCCATCGGGGCTCGCGTACGCTTTAGCGGCCGACGGCATCTCCGGGCGAACGATCCGTCGCTCTCCGGTGCCACCGGCCCCGGCCCTCCATCCCCCTCATCGCTTCCTCTCCCAACCTCTCCCGTCCAGGACGGTCGACCTGGAGGTGCTCGATGTCCGATTCTCAAAGCCCCACGGTCCGCCGTCGCCGCCTGGGCATGGAACTCCGCAGGCTCCGTGAGTCCTCCGGCCTGATGATCGAGGATGTCGCCCGGCACCTCGAATGCTCGATGTCGCGCGTCAGCCGAATCGAGACCGGAAAGTCGGTCGCCCGCATCCGCGACGTCCGCGACATGCTTGACCTGTACGAGGTCGGCGACCCGGGCCAGCGCGAACAGCTGCTCACGCTGGCCAAGGACGCCCAACAGCGTGGCTGGTGGACCGAGTACGAATCGGTGCTCTCGGCCGGGCTGGACACCTATGTCGGGCTCGAGGCGTCGGCGGCGTCGATCCGCTCGTTCCAGACCCACCTCATCCCCGGACTGCTGCAGACCGAGGAGTACAGCCGCGCGCTGATCAAGGTCGGCCAGCCGACCGAGAGCCCGGCCAACATCGACCGCATGATCTCCCTGCGCCGCAGGCGCCAGGCGATGCTCGCCGACACCGGCACGCTGGAGATGTGGGCCGTGCTCGACGAGGCGGTGCTGCGCCGGCCGATCGGGGGCCACTCGGTGATGCGGGCCCAGCTCGCCCGCCTGCTGGAGGTGGACGAGCTGTCGAGCGTCACCATCCAGGTGCTGCCCTTCACCCGCGGCGCCCATCCGGGACTCGGCGGCGCGTTCACCATCATCGGCTTCCCCGACCCGACCGATCTCGACGTCGTGTACGTCGATTCACCTGCGGGGAACATCTTTCTCGAGAAGGACAAAGACGTCCGCCGTCATACGACGTGGTTCGACCATCTCCGAGCCGCGGCATTGCCGCCCGACGAATCGACCGACTTCATCGCCGCCGTCGCGGACGAGTTCAAAAATACGTCCCCATATCCACGGGGATGACTGTTTTCCCACGAAAGGAGCGCAAGGGATGAGTGACGAACCCGATATCACGGACAGTGGCTGGCGCACGAGCAGCCGCAGCTCCCAGGGCGCTGACTGTGTCGAGGTGAGCGTCGTCGACGCCGCGAACGAGCACTGACGAAGCACCCACGACGGCCGGCCGCGAGAGATCTCTCTCGCGGCCGCCTCCGGTCCCGGCCGGGTACGGTCGGGCTCTACCCCCCAGCGAAGGAGATCGCATGCTGCCATGGTCGGCCGAGCTCGCCGGACGGATCGACGAACACACGATCACGAGCGAGCTGCTGCGCGGCAACCCCCTGGGCGATCCCCACGAACGACCGCTGGAGGTGTACGTCCCGCCGGGCTATGACGACGAGCCGGAGCGGCGCTACCCGGTGGTCTATGCGATCCAGGGCTACACCGGCCACCTCCCGATGTGGCACAACCGGGCGCCGTGGCGGCAGCCGTTCCCCGAGCTGGCCGACCAGATCTTCGCGCGCGGCGACGCCCCGCCCGTGATCGTGGTCTACGTCGACGCGTGGACGTCGGTCGGCGGCAGCCAGTTCCTGGACTCCCCCGGCACCGGGCGGTACCACTCGTACCTGTGCGAAGAGGTCGTGCCGTGGGTCGACGCGCACTACCGGACCCTGGCGGACCGCGACCACCGGGCGATCAGCGGCAAGTCCAGCGGTGGCTACGGCGCGATGATCACCCCGATGCTGCGCCCGGACGTCTTCGGCGCGCTGGCCACCCACGCCGGCGACGCGCTCTTCGACGTCTGCTACCGCACGGACTTCCCGAGCGTCGCGCGTGAGCTGCGCGACACCTACGGCGGGCCCGTCGACGCGGCGATGCAGACGTTCCTGGCCGACTTCCGCAGCCGGATCGCCGGCACGAAGAAGACCGACATGGGCTTCATCGAGCAGTACGGCTACGCGGCGTGCTACTCCGCCGACGAGGACGGGACCGTACGCCAGCCCTTCGACGACACGGGACAGGTGATCCCGGAGATCTGGGACCGCTGGCTGGCCTGGGACCCCGTGCGCATGGCCGCGCGGCCGGAGTACGCCGAGGCGCTCCGCTCGCTGAAGGCGATCTGGATCGACGCGGGCACCCGGGATGAGTACTACCTCGACTTCGGCGCCGTGGCGTTCCGGCGTGCGGTCGAGACGGCGGGGGTGCCCGACGACTCCGTCTACTTCGAGCTGTTCGACGCCGGGCACGGGGCCATCGAGTACCGCTATCCGCTCGCCCTGGCGTGGCTCGCCGAGCGTCTCAGTCCCTGACCTGCCCCGGCAGGCTCGCCCGGAAGACCGTTCCGGACCCGGACAGCTCGATCGGGCCGCCCCGGTGCCCGGCGAAGACGGCCTCACCCCGGCCCAGCTCCGTCTCACGGCCGTCGCGGCGCAGCCCTACGACGCCGTCGGCGCACAGCAGCAGCTGCGGACCGGCCGCGGGCAGCACGGGCCGCTGCCCGGCGTCGAGGCGGGACAGGCGGAACTCCGGCGCGGGCGTCACGTAGACGTCCTCGCCGGAGTGCCGCTCGGGCTCGACCACACCGGGCGGACTCGGCTCGAACGACGCGACCGACAGGAGTTCGGGCACGTCGACGTGCTTGGGCGTGAGTCCGGCGCGCAGGACGTTGTCCGAGCCCGCCATCAGCTCCACCCCGGTGCCGCTGAGGTAGGCGTGGGGCCGGCGCGGCGGCACGTACAGCGCCTGGCCCGGCACGAGACGCACCTCGTTCAGCAGCATCGCGACGATCGCGCCCAGGTCGCCTGGGTTGCGCGCCGCGAGCGAGGCGTACGGCTCCGGCGCGATGCCGCCGGCCTCGGCCACCACCTCCTTCGGGGACGGCCAGGTCAGCAGCGCCTCGACGGCGGCCTTCACGTCTCCGGCCTCGAGCAGGGCCGCCACCGGGCTCAGCGCGGGCACCCGGCCCAGCAGCTCGGCGCTCTCCCGCGGGTCGCGCAGGCCGCACAGCGCGTGGAAGTCGCTCAGCGCGCAGAGGATCTCCGGCTTGGGCCAGGAGTCCTTGTAGTTGCGCGACGGGTCCCCGGCGGGGGCCCGTTCGGCCGCGAAGCCGCGTTCGGCCTGTTCCCGGTCGGGGTGGACCTGCAGGGACAGCGGCTCGGCCACGGCGAGGACCTTCAGCAGGAACGGCAGCCGCGGCCCGAACGCCGACACGGACACAGACCCGAGCGCCGCCTCCGGGTCGGCCGCGATGTGCTCGCCCAGCGCCTGACCGGAACGCAGCCGCGACGGCGCGGCGGGATGCGCGCCGATCCACAGCTCCGCCTGCGGCCGCTCGGTCGGCGCGGGCCGGCCGAGGAAACGGGCGAGCACGGTGTGCGACCCCCAGGCGTAGTCCTGGATGGGGTTGTCGAGTAGCTCCATGTCAGACCGTTTCGGGATCGTGAACCAGGGCGGCGACGCCGAGGAGCCCCGCCTGTCCGTCGAGTTCGGACCGCACGACCTCGGCCCGCCGTACGAAGGCGAGCCCGGCGTAGGTGTCCAGTGCCGCACGCAGTGGCGGCTCCAGTACGTCCCAGGCCCGTGCCACGCCCCCGCCGATCACCACCCGGTCCAGGTCGCAGAGGGCCGCGGCGGACGCGATCCCGGCCGCCAGGGCACGTGCGGACCGCGCGAACGCGGCGAGAGCGACCGGATGGCCGTCACGTGCGGCGGTGGCGAGCGTCCTGCCGTCGGCCGGGGAACCGCTCCAGCCGTTGGCGAGGGCCCAGCGCACCATCGCGGGCCCGGAGGTGATCGTCTCGACGCAGCCACGCGAGCCGCACGGGCACGGGTCTCCGTCGAGGTCGACGATGGTGTGCCCGATGTGCCCGGCGTTGCCGGTACGGCCGGCGTACATCCGTCCGTCGAGGATCAGGCCGCCGCCGACGCCCGTCGACACGACCATGCCGAGCATCGCGCGCACGCCGCGGCCGGCGCCGTAGTGGTACTCCCCCACAGCGCCCGCCACCGCGTCGTTCACCAGGACGACCGGCCGCCCGCCCAGCAGCGCGGTGAGGCGGTCGCGGACGGGGAAGCCCCGCCAACCGGGGATGTTCACCGGGCTGACGGTGCCGGCGACCGCGTCGAGGGGGCCGGCCGAGCCGATGCCCGCACCTGACACGTCCTCGTCGCCGACCGCCTCGGTGACGACGGACGCGAGGGCGGCCCAGACCGCCTCGGCGTCATCCGCCGGCGTCGGGCGGGTCACGAGCCGGCCGAGCTCACCGCCCGGCCGGACCGGTGCGGCGGCCAGCTTCGTGCCGCCGATGTCGACGGCGAGCACGCCCGGCCCGCCATGCCCTCCGGTCGCGGTGACACCGGTCGCCGGCTGAACGGCCGCGGGCACCGCCGCCTCCCGTACATCTGTCAAGGTCGAAGCTCCAGCACGAGCACACCATACGGCCCGATCACCACCTCCTCGTCCACCGGGCCGGAGGCTGTGATCTCGGGCGTGGCCTTGAGCTCCACCTCGGCCTGGCTGACGAGGACGGCGAACCGCGTCCCGTCGGCGCGCACGAGAACGTCCGCCGACACCCGGGGATCGGGGACGGTGACCGGGCGGCGCGCCCCGGCGAGCTCCGCGAGCGCGTCATAGAGCCGGTAGGTGGGTTCGGGGTTGACGCGTGGCGTGAGCGCGGCCATGTGCTCCAGCGGATAGGTGCACAGGACGACCCAGCCGTCGCCGTGGCGGCGGCGCAGCATCGCGGGCCGCCCGTGCCCGTCCACCGCGACCACCTCGGCCGTCGTGGGCCGGACCGGCAGGTACGAGCGGCTGTGCTCGGTGCCGGCGGTGCGGAAGGCCAGGGTGGTGCCCTCGGCGAGCGGGCCGAGGTCGGCGGTGAAGGTCAGCTCGACGACGTCGTCCTCGATGGGGTCGACCAGGCCGTACGTGAGCCGGTGCTCGACACCGAACAAGGCGTTCATGTGGGAGTACCACGGGCCGCGCTGCCAGCCGTGCGATCCCGCGCAGTAGGAGACGTACACCACGGCGCCGCCCGCGGCGAGCTCGTCCAGGCGGTGCCAGCCCGGCCCGGTGAGCTGCTTGGCGGACGGGACCAGGTACAGCCGCGCGTCCCCCGCGATGCCGCCGGACTCACGGGTGAGGCCGACCGGCAGGTCCGCCGCCCGCGCGATCACGTACGCCTGCCGCAGCGCGCCGAAGACGTCGGTGCGATCGGCGACATGGGTGAAGGGGAAACCGGCGTCCAGGACGGACGGCACGACGAGCGCGGTGTCGGTCTCGGCACGCTCGCAGGCCGCCAGGTCCATCCGGGTGAGGGTCTCCCCGAAGCGGCGCATCTCCTCCAGTGCCGGCTTCGGCGTGCCGTCGACCGTCGTGAGCCCGAAGTGCAGCTCGAACGGGTGGTGGCTGTACGGCGGCTGGTCGACCAGGTCGAAGTCGGTGTTGTTCCAGCCGAGCCAGCCGGTCGCCCCGCCGAGCAGGCTGTTGTACAGCACCTGCCGGTAGTAGTGCGCGGCGTTGTCGTCGGAGACGAAGTCCGAAGAGCAGCCGAACTCCTCCAGCACGACCGGGCGGCCGTACGTCCCGGCCAGCTCGCAGATGAACGCGGTGTTGTAGTGCTGGCGGACCAGGTCGTTCTCCATCCGGTACACGTGCGGGCCGACGAAGTCGGTGACGGCGGCCAGGTCGCGTACCGAAAAACCGTTGTCCTCGCCCGTCACCTCGACGCCCCAGGCGCCGTCGCCGATGGAGACGGGCTCCTTCGCCCCGCCCGCGCGCACCGCCTGGACCATCAGCCGGGCCCACGCCGTGACCTGCTCGGCAGGCGCCCTGCCGCCGTAGATGGGCATCTCGTTGGTGATCAGCCAGCCCGCGATGGCCGGGTGCCCGGTGTAGCGGCGGGTCATCTCCTCCGCGAACCACGCCTGCCGGTCCACCATCCACACGTCCGCGTACAGGTCGCGGCCGCCGCGCCAGGCCGGGTCCCAGTTCTCCCCGGACATGTGGCCGACGATGAAGGTCGGGATGGTGGCCATGCCGCGTTCGGCGTGCGCCTCCAGGAAGTCGCCATAGTGCCCGGCAAGGGTCTCGTCGATCCGGTCGGGCTCGGGCATGAAGTCCGGCCAGTAGTAGAAGGACCGGGTGGTGTTCAGCCCGTGCTCGCGCAGGACGTCCAGCTCCTCGCGTACGACGCGGGGGTCGTAGGAGCGCCACATGAGCGGCCCGCCGGTGCGCGACCAGAAGTTGACGCCGAGCCATGCGGCGCCCGGGAGTTTGGCGAAGTTGCGGTGCAAGAAGGTGCCTTTCGGGTCAGGACTTGACGGCGCCGGCGGTCAGGCCGTGGACGAGGAAGCGCTGGAGCGCCAGGAAGCCGGCCACCACCGGCAGACTGATCACGAGCGAGGCCGCCATCACCTGGTTCCAGTAGACGTTCGACTGGTTGGCGTAGCCGCGGAGGCCGACTGCGAGCGTACGGGTCGACTGGTCGGTGAGGACGGAGGCGAACAGCACCTCGCCCCACGCGGTCATGAAGGCGTAGATGGCCACGGCCACGATGCCGGGGGCGGCGACCGGCAGCAGGACGCGGACCAGCGTGCGGATCGGCCCGGCGCCGTCGACCCGTGCCGCCTCGTCCAGCTCGCGCGGGATCGTGTCGAAGTAGCCGGCGATCAGCCAGATCGAGAAGGGCAGCGCGAAGGTCAGGTAGGTGATGGTCAGGCCGAGCCGGCTGCCGTACAGGACGATGCCGGTGTAGCGGTCGATGTTGACGAAGATCAGGAACAACGGCAGCAGGAACAGGATGCCGGGGAACATCTGCGTCGACAGCACGACCGTCATGAACGTGCCACGGCCGGGGAACCGGTAACGGCTGACCGCGTACCCGGTGATGATCGCGATCAGCACCGAGCAGACCGTCGCGGACAGCGAGACGACGAGACTGTTCACGAAGTAGCGGCCGAGCGGCACGGTGCGCCACATGTCGACGAACGGCTGGACCGTCACGTGCGAGGGCACCCAGGTGAAGGCACCCTGGACGTCCCGCAGCGGCTTGACCGACGAGACCACCATCACGTACAGCGGCAGCACGGTGAAGATCGTCAGCAGGGTGAGAACGACGCGGCGCGTCCAGCGCAGCGCGGTCGAGTCATGCATAGCGCCTCCTCAGCCGGCCGGTGCCGAGATACCCGAGCGTCACGACGAAAAGGAAGGCCAGCAGCATGACGGACATCGCCGAGCCGAGACCGAAGTTCCAGGTGATGAAGGACGCGTTGTAGATGTGGATGGAGATCACGTCCGCGCTGGCCGGTGGCAGGTCGAACAGGATGTAGGCGACGTTGAAGTCGTTGAACGTCCACAGGAACAGCACGAGCAGCAGCACGCGGTTGACCGGGCGCAGCAACGGCAGGGTCACCGACCGCAGCCGCCGCAGGAAGCCGGCGCCGTCGATCGCGGCCG
This sequence comes from Actinoallomurus sp., assembly GCA_035643735.1. GTDB lineage: Bacteria > Actinomycetota > Actinomycetes > Streptosporangiales > Streptosporangiaceae > Actinoallomurus. Next base: position 7,959 of record DASQPY010000521.1, read on the forward strand.
CCTCGTGCAGGTCGCCGGGGATGCTCTGCAGCCCGGCGGTCAGCGTGAGGAAGGCGAACGGCCACAGCCGCCAGACGTTGATGATCACCAGCACGGCGAAGCTGTTGCCGCCCAGCAGCCAGAACGGATGGCCGTGCGTCACGTGCAGCTCGTCCGACAGCACCGTGTTCACCATGCCGGTGTCGCGCTGGAACATGAACCGCCAGGTGATGACCGCGGTGAAGACCGGCAGCGCGTACGGCACGAGGAAAAGCGTGCGCAGCGCTCCGCGCCCGCGGAACGGCCGGTCGAGCAGCACGGCACCGGCCAGGCCGAACAGCCACGCCCCGCCGACGACAAGCGCGGTGACCGCGACGGTGATGAGGAAGGAGTGCAGCAGGTCCTTGCCGACCGGCCCGTTCACGTCCATCGCGACGCGGTAGTTGGTCAGGCCGCCGTACGGCGCGGCGGTCCAGTTGCGGATGAAGAACTGGGTGAGGTGGAGGAGGCTCATCCACGCGCCGACGAGCATCGGGATGACGTGGATGGCCAGCTCGGCGATGAGCGCCGGCACCAGGAGAACGTAGGGCAGTGCCTTGCGGCCCCTGAGGCGACGACGGCGGCGGGGTTTCCCGGGGACGCGCGGTGGCGCGTCCCCGGGGGCGGTGATGGTGTCGCTCATCCGGCCTCCTTAAATGCGAACAGCTCCGCGACCGAGCGGAGAACGAAGTACAAAAAAGGGCCACACGATTCACACGAACAAACCATTGTCGAGCGATCTTCCTGTATAAAAGGAAGGTGACGCAGACGGTGAAGCGGGCGTTCAAGTATCGCTTCTATCCCACCCCCGGACAGGCTGAAGAGCTCGCCCGGACATTCGGCTGCGTCCGACTCGTGTACAACAAGGCACTCGAAGAACGCACCCGCGCCTACGCGCGAAAAGATCGCCAGATCTCCTACGCGGAGTCCTCCGCCATGCTTACGTCCTGGAAGCAGACTCCGGAACTGGCGTTCCTGCGTGAGGTATCCAGCGTTCCGTTGCAGCAGACGTTGCGGCACCTCCAAGCTGCATTTACGAACTTCTTCGCCAGGCGAGCGAGATACCCGACGTTTAAATCGCGCAAGAAGTCGCGCGCATCCGCCGAGTACACGCGATCGGCGTTCAGCTTCCGTGACGGCCGGCTGAGGCTGGCGAAGATGGATGGACCGTTGGACATCGTGTGGTCTCGTCCGCTTCCGACCGGCGCGGAACCCTCCACGGTCACCGTCTCCAAGGACGCGGCGGGGCGTTGGCATGTTTCGATCCTGTGTGAGCAAGCGATCAAACCACTTGACCCGGTCGAACGATCGGTCGGAGTCGACGCGGGATTGACGACGTTGCTGACCTTGTCTACGGGCGAGAAGATCCTTAATCCCCGACACGAACGGTCCGACCGACGAAAGCTGGCCAAAGCACAATGGGCCCTTTCTCGCAAGCAGAAAGGGTCGGCAAACCGACAGAAAGCCAGACAGCGGCTCGCTCGCATACACGCCCGTATCACCGACCGGCGGCACGACCATCTGCATAAGCTCACCACTCGACTCGTCCGCGAAAACCAAACGGTCGTGATCGAGGATTTGCTGGTCCGCAACATGGTCGCAAACCATCGCCTGGCCCGTGCTATCAGCGACGCCAGCTGGCGTCGGCTGCGGTCGATGCTGACGTACAAGACCGCGTGGTATGGGCGAGAGCTGATAGTGATCGATCGGTGGTTCCCATCCACAAAATTGTGCTCGGTCTGCGGGAGCCTGCAGCGATCCCTGCCGCTGAACGTCCGGTCGTGGCGCTGCCCGTGCGGCGCGCACCACGACCGGGACGTCAACGCTGCGATCAACATCCTGGCCGCCGGGCTGGCGGACAGTAACGCCTGTGGAGTCGACGTAGGTCCTCAAGGGAAGCCCTTCCCGGCAGGCTGTTGACGTTGAAGCAGGAATCTCTCTCCTTCGGGAGAGGGGACGGTCAACCTCCGGTTTGCATCTTCTTGTTCGCGGCGGTCAGTGCGTTCTTGATCGTCTGATCGTCGACGGTCTTGCCCGAGGCCGCGTCGGCGATGAGCTGCTTGACCGTGTTACCGACCAGCGTCTCGAACTGCGCTTCCTCCGGGATCATCGGCAGGGTCTCCGAAGAGTTCGCGAGGATGTCCTTGAACGTCTTGATCTCCGGCGTCTGGAACTTCGGGTCGTTGTACGCCTCCGGTACGACGGGCAGCGGGCCGAGCTGGGTGTCGAGGATCTTCTGCTCGTCGGGGCTGGTGAGGAAGTCGATCAGCTTGAGGGCGCCGTCCTTGTTCTTGGTGTTCTTGAA
>DASQPY010000522.1:0-2604 GCA_035643735.1 Actinoallomurus sp.
CCACACAGGCGGGGGAAACCCCGTTGCGGCTCAACCTGGTCGCGGTCTGGCGGGAGGCGACCGTCTTCACCGACGCCGAGCGGGCCGCGCTGGAGCTCACCGAGCAGGGCACCCGCATCGCCGACGCCGCCGGCGGTGTCCCCGACGACGTCTGGGCGAACGCCGCCAAGCACTACGACGACGAGCAGCTCGCCGCCCTGGTGTCCCTCATCGCCCTCATCAACGTCTACAACCGCATGAACGTCATCATCCAGCTGCCCGCGGGCGACTATCAGCCCGGTCAGTGGTCATAGCGACGCGCGCATGCCGGGGGTGGGCACGGCGCCGGTGCCCACCCAGCGGCGTCAGCGGGACAGGTCGTAGTCGCGGCGGCGAGCATGGCGCGTACGGGCCCAGTACTCGAACGAGAAGCCGGGCCAGATGGTGCGGTTGACGCCGTGCTCGTCGAGGTACCAGCTCTTACAGCCGCCCTCGTTCCACACCGCCTTGCTGAGGCGGCGTTGGAGGCGGTCGTTGAAGCGGCGTTGCGCGCGGGGGCGTACCTCGATCGCCTCGGCCTTCTCCTCCGACAGCAGCCGCAGGCAGCTCAGCACGTGCTGGACCTGGGACTCGATCATGAAGACCACCGAGTTGTGGCCCAGGCCGGTGTTGGGGCCGAGCAGCATGAACAGGTTGGGGAAGCCGGCGATCGTGATGCCGTGGTGGGCCTCGATGCCGTCCGCCCAGGCGTCCTGGATCTTCTGGCCGCCGCGGCCGACGATGTGCTGTTCGGCGAGCGCGTCGGTGACCTTGAAGCCGGTGCCGTAGATGATGACGTCGACATCGTGGGCCGTGCCGTCGGCGGTGACCAGGCCGGTCTCGGTGATCTCGATGATGCCCTCGGTCACCACGTCGACATGCGGCCTGGTCAGCGCCGGATAGTAGTCCGAGGACAGCAGGATGCGCTTGCAGCCGATCGTGTAGTCCGGGGTGACCTTGGCGCGCAGGACGGGGTCGGGCACCTGGCGGGCGATGTGCGCGCGGGCGACCTTCTCCTGGGGGGCCATGAGCTTCGGGTCGATCGTGAAGCCCAGCGCCCGTGCCTCCAGCAGCCAGTAGATCGCGTTGCGGAAGATCCGCTGCGCGCCCGGGACGTACCGGAACACTCCCCGTGCCCAGGCGGGCAGGGCGAAGTCGGGCTTGGGCTGGATCCACGGCGGGGTGCGCTGGAACACCCGCAGGCTCGTCACGTCCTCGGCGATCTCCGGGACGAACTGGATGGCGGACGCGCCGGTGCCGATGACCGCGACCCGTTTTCCGCTCAGGTCGCAGGTCCGGTCCCACCGCGCTGAGTGGAACATGGCTCCCGCGAACCGCTCCGCGCCGGGGATGGACGGCAGGGAGGGGACGTGCAGCGCCCCCATGCCCGAAACGACCGCCTTGGGGGTGAGCACCATGCCGTCGGCGAGCACGACGCGCCAGTGGCGGGCCTCGTCGTCCCATTCGAGGGCGTCGACGGTGCTGCCGAAGCGGATGTGGGAGGTCAGCTCGTACTTGTCGGCACACCGCCGCAGGTAGGCCCAGATCTCCTCCTGCGGGGCGAACATCCGTGACCAGTCCGGGTTGAGCTCATAGGAGAAGGAGTACATGTGCGAGGGCACGTCACACGCGCAGCCCGGGTACCGGTTGTCGCGCCACGTGCCGCCGAGGTCGTCGTCCTTCTCCAGGATGACGAAGTCGTGGTATCCGGCCTTCTTCAGCTGGATGGCCATGCCCAGGCCGGCGAAGCCCGAGCCGATGATCACGAGTCTCACGGGACCTCCCGTACGTCGCCTACTCCCGGTAGGTTACCTGTAGTAAGTTACCGCCGGTAGATATGAGATACAGTTCACACGTGAAGACCAAGCGCGTCCGGATGTCCCGCGCCGACCGCGAGCGGCAGATGCTCGACGTCGCCGAGGAGGTCTTCGCCGAGCAGGGGTACGCCTCCGTGTCCATGGAGGAGATCGCGGTACGCGTCGGGGTGTCCAAGCCGATGCTGTACGAGTACTTCGGCTCCAAGGAGGGCCTGCTGCTCGCCACCATCGCGCGTGCGCGGGGCGAGCTGGGCGAGGTGACCGCACGCGCGGTGGCCGAGGCCGGTTCGGCCGAGGACAAGCTGTACAGCGGCTACCTGGCCTACTTCCGCTTCAACGAGGCGCACCGCCGGGCCTGGCTGGTGCTGCTCCAGGAGCCGGTCCTCGGCGGCGCCGCGGAGGAGATCGAGGCGACCCGGCGGCAGCAGACCGACCTGATCATCTCCCAGATGGAGTCGCTCGTCCCCGGCCGGCCGCGGCGGGCCCTGGAGGCGTACGCCGAGATCATCGTCGGCGCCTGCGAGCGCCTCGCACTGTGGCGCATGCGCAACCCGGACGTCACCGTCGAGGACGCGGCGCGGCACATGATGGACCTCACCTGGAACGGTCTGGCCCCGCTGAGCGGCTGAACGCGATCACCCCGCACGTGAGCACCAATCGTCCGATTACCCCAAGTTGTCTCATGATCGCGATATGTTCTCTTCGCCGACGGGGAATCATCCAGCCATGGTGATCGACGTGTTCGGCCTCATCGACGTCACGTGACGAT
>DASQPY010000523.1:0-6202 GCA_035643735.1 Actinoallomurus sp.
AGTCCGGCCTTGGACGCCGCGTAGTTGGTCTGGCCGCCCGAGCCGAGCAGCCCGACCACCGACGAGACCAGGATGATACGGCCCCTGCGCTTGCGCATCATCCCGCGTACGGCGCGCTTGGAGACGCGGTACGCACCGGTCAGATTGGTGTCGAGTACGGAGGTGAACTCCTCCTCGCTCATGAGCGCGAGCAGGTTGTCCTTCGTGATGCCGGCATTGGCCACCAGCACCTCGACCGGGCCCTGCTCGGCCTCGACCTTGCCGAACGCCGCGTCGACGTCCTCGGCGCTGGTGATGTCGCAGCGTACGCCGAAGAGATCTTCGGGTGGCTCGCCGGAGCGGTAGGTCACGGCGACGGCGTCTCCCGAGCTCTTGAGCTCGTGGGCGATGGCCAGCCCGATTCCCCGGTTTCCACCGGTGACGAGGACTGAGCGAGTCATTCGAAAACCTCCAGGTTCGATCGTGGCGAGCCTATTGGGCTACCACCGGGTAGCACGAGCGCGGCACCGCCAAGGGTGACCTGCCGGTATTTGTAGGACGCGATAGGTTGCATCAGTGCGAGAGATCGATCCAGACTTTGCCGCCCTGCCGCTGCGCGCGCTCGCCGACGCCGCGCTCTCGCGGGCCCGTGACCTCGGCGCCGAACACGTCGACTTCCGCCTCGAACGCATCAGGCGGCAGACCCTCCGGCTGTCCGACGGTCAGTTGGAGACCGCCGCCGACGCCGACGACCTCGGATTCGCCGTACGCGTCGTCAAGGACGGCACGTGGGGGTTCGCCGCCGGTATCGACCTGACGGCCGACGCCGCCGTCCGCGTGGCCGAACAGGCGGTGGAGGTCGCCAAGGTGGCCGCTGCGATCAACCGTGAGCGCATCGAGCTCGCGGCCGAGCCGTCCCACGGCGAACGCGTATGGGTCTCCTCCTATGAGATCGACCCGTTCTCGGTTCCGATCGGCGACAAGGTGGCGCTCCTGGCCGACTGGAGCCGCCGGCTGATGGCCGACGACCGGGTCGCCCACACCGACGCCTCCTTGCTCCAGGTCAAGGAGAACAAGTTCTACGCGGACGCGGCCGGCACCGTGACCACCCAGCAGCGCGTACGCGTGGCGCCGGTCGTCGACGCCGTCGGCCTGCACGAGGGCGGCTTCGACACGATGCGCAGCCTCGCCCCGCCGGTCGGGCGAGGGTATGAGTACCTCACCGGCACGGCCTGGGACTGGGATGCCGAGCTGGCCCGCATCCCCGAACACCTCGCCGAGAAGCTGGCCGCGCCGTCGGTCGAGGCGGGCGTGTACGACCTGGTCATCGACCCGTCCAACCTGTGGCTGACGATCCACGAGTCGATCGGGCACGCGACCGAGCTGGACCGGGCGCTGGGCTATGAGGCGGCGTACGCCGGCACCTCGTTCGCCACGCCGGAAAAGCTGAACAACCTGCAGTACGGCTCCAAGGTGATGAACATCGTCGGCGACCGTACGGCCGAGCACGGCCTGTCGACGGTCGGCTACGACGACGAGGGCGTCGAGACGCAGAGCTGGGACATCATCCGGGACGGGCGGTTCGTCGGCTACCAGACCGACCGGCACATCGCGCACCTGACCGGGCGGGAGCGCTCGAACGGCTGCTCGTTCGCCGACTCCCCCTCCAGCATGCCGCTGCAGCGCATGGCCAACGTGTCCCTGCAGCCCGCCCCGGGCGGCCCCTCCACCGAGGAGCTGATCTCCGGCGTGGACCGCGGCATCTACGTCGTCGGCGACAAGAGCTGGTCGATCGACATGCAGCGGTACAACTTCCAGTTCACGGGCCAGCGCTTCTACCGGATCGAGAACGGCCGGCTGGCCGGTCAGCTCCGCGACGCCGCGTACCAGGCGGTCACCACCGACTTCTGGAACTCCATGGAGGCCGTGGGCGGCCCGGAGACCTACGTCCTCGGCGGCGCCTTCAACTGCGGCAAGGGCCAGCCCGGTCAGGTCGCGCCGGTCAGCCACGGCGCGCCCTCGGCCCTGTTCCGCGGCGTCAACATCCTCAACGTGGTCAAGGAGGCCGGTCAGTGAGCAGCACGGGGAGCACCCCGCAGGAGACGGTCGAGCGGGCACTGGCGCTCTCACGTACGGACGGCTGCGTCGTGATCGCGGACGAGTCCAGCGGGGCCAACCTGCGCTGGGCCGGCAACACCCTCACGACGAACGGCGTCACGCGCACGCGCCGTCTCACCGTCATCGCCATCGCGGGCGAGTCGACCGGCATGGTGTCGCGGGCCGGTGTCACCCCGGACCAGATCGAGGACCTCGTACGCGCCGCGGAGCGCGCCGCGGAGGAGAGCGGCCCGGCCGAGGACGCCGCGCCGCTCATCGACGCCGCGCAGGCCGGCTCCGACGGCGCCTGGGACGACCCGGCGGCCGAGACGTCGGTCGGGGTGTTCGAGGGGTTCGCGCGCGCGCTCGGCGAGGCGTTCTCCGCGGCGCGGGACGACTCGCACCTGTTGTACGGCTACGCGGTCCATGAGATGAACTCCACGTTCGTGGGCACGTCGGCGGGGCTGCGGCTGCGATCGGACGAGCCGACGGGCAAGTTCGAGCTGAACGCCAAGACCTCCGACATGGCACGGTCCGCGTGGACCGGCACCGGCACGTCGACCTTCCGCGACGTCGACGTGGCGGGCATGGCCGCCGGTCTGACCAAGCGGCTGAAGTGGGGCGAGCGCCGGGTCGACCTGCCCGCCGGACGCTATGAGACGCTGTTGCCTCCCGGCGCGGTGTCGGACCTGATGACCTACATGTACTGGTCGGCGGGCGCACGCAACGCCCACGACGGCCGTACGGTCTTCAGCCGCCCGGGCGGCGGCACGCGCGTCGGCGACACGCTGTCGAACCTGCCGCTGCGGCTCTACAGCGACCCGACGGCGCCGGGCCTGGAGTGCACGCCGTTCGTGGTCGCCCACGCCTCGAGCCGCGAGTCCTCGATCTTCGAGAACGGCCTCGCGCTGAACGCCGTCGACTGGATCTCCGAGGGCAGGCTGGCGGCCCTGCTCCAGACGCGCCAGTCGGCCGCGCTGACCGGCCTGCCGCTGACCCCGGGGGTGGACAACCTCCTCATGGAGGTCCCGGGCGCCACGGCGACGCTGGACGAGATGGTCGCGAACACCCGCCGCGGGCTGCTGCTCACCTGCCTCTGGTACATCCGGGAGGTCGACCCGCAGTCGCTGCTGCTGACCGGCCTCACGCGTGACGGGGTCTACCTCGTGGAGGACGGCGAGGTCGTGGGCGAGGTGAACAACTTCCGCTTCAACGAGAGCCCGGTGGGCCTGCTGTCCCGCCTGACGGAGGCCGGCCGTACCGAACGCGGCCTCAGCCGGGAGTGGTCGGAGTACTTCACCCGCACCGCGATGCCGCCGCTGCGCGTCGCCGACTTCAACATGTCGACGGTGAGCAAGGCGAACTGACCCGTCAGGAGTCCTCGAGGCGGAAGCCGACCTTGAGGCCCACCTGGTAGTGAGCGACCTCGCCGTCGACGATCTGGCCGCGTACCTCGGTCACCTCGAACCAGTCCAGGTGACGCAGCGTCTGGCTCGCGCGCCTGATGGCGTTCCTGATGGCCGCGTCGACGTTCTCCGGTGAGGTTCCGACGATCTCGGTGACGCGGTAGGTGCGCTCGGACATGGTTTCTCCTGTGCCGTGATAATGAGCAGGTGATCATCGTCCTTCCCGTCGACGCCCGTGGCCATGCGGTGCCGCGGGTCCGTATGGGCTGAATGTTCGTGTTCGCCGGTCGCTCGGACTACGCACGGCTCGAGGAACGCGCACGGCAGGCTCTGGAGCCCGCCGTGTTCGACTTCTACGCGGGCGGCTCGGGTGACGAGTCCACCCTCGCCGCCAGTGCCGAGGCGTGGCGGCGCGTGTCCCTGCGCCCGCACGTGCTCCGTGACGTCTCCTCCGTCGACACACGCGTACGCCTGCTCGGCCGTGAGCTGCCCGCTCCGGTGTGCGTGGCCCCGATGGGCTACCAGACCCTGGCGCACGCCGACGGTGAGCTGGCGATGGCCCGTGGCGCCCGCCGGGCCGGTGTGCTGCTCACGATGTCCTCGCGCAGTTCGCGGCGGATCGAGGAGGTGGCGGCCGAGTCGGGGCCCTGGTGGTTCCAGGCCTACGTCATGCGGGACCGCGGGCTGACGCGCGAGCTCGTGCGGCGCGCGGCCGGCGCGGGGGCGGCCGCGCTGGTGCTCACCGGGGACACCCCGTACCTGGGACGCCGGCGGCGCGACCGCGACCCGGGCCTGATCCCCGACGAGATGTTCGGCGTGAACCTCGGGCCCGGCCTCGACCGGGCCTCGGCCGAGCAGGCCGCCGACGTCACCTACGACGACATCGCGTGGCTGCACGAGATCTCCGGGCTGCCGGTCGTCGTGAAGGGTGTCCTGCGTGGTGACGACGCACGCGACTGCGCCGCCGCGGGCGCGGCCGGGGTGTGGGTGTCCAACCACGGCGGCCGGCAGCTCGACGGGGCCGTACCGACCGCGGAGGCGCTGCCGGAGGTGGCCGACGCCGTACGCGACGACGCCGTGGAGGTGTACGCCGACGGCGGCATCCGTACGGGCGTGGACGTCCTGCGTGCGCTGGCGCTCGGCGCGCGCGCCGTGTTCGTGGGACGGCCGGCGCTGTGGTGCCTCGCCACCGGCGGCGAGGACGCGGTCGCGGACGGGCTCGCGGAGCTGTCCGACGGGCTCGCGCACGCGATGGGACTGGCGGGGGTGACTTCCGTCACCCGGATCGACCGGGGGCTGTGTGCTTCGGCGAACCCACGGCATAACGTGGAGGCGTGAAGGGCATCTTCCGGCGGCGCCACGGCGAGGCCGTCTACACGGTCACCGACGCTCACCGGCCCATGTCGGAGGACATCGGCTACCGCGAGCGGCGCTATCTCATCACGATGGGCATCCGTGCCCTGTGCTTCCTGCTCAGCATCCTGTTCGCGGTGACGCTGCACGGCTCCGGGCGGTGGCTGGCGATCGTCGCGCTGATCGGCGCGGTGGTGCTCCCGTACGTCGCAGTGATCTTCGCCAACGGCGGCCGCGAGCCCGACCATGCTGCCCGCTTTGCACCGTATGAGCCGGAATCTCGCGACCAAAAGCCGATTTCCGGGCCTCGGGATCAAATCGGCTCGTGACAATGTCTTGACTAACTCAGGGGGGGTTCGGTGTACGATTTGTACCGGCGCTCTGGTCCCCCGTCGGGGCGCCGTTGCCGGTGTTCCGGGCCCCCGTCGGAACACCGATGAACGCGACGCCGGGAGGATTGCCCCCGTATCCTCCCGGCGTCGCCCATCTTCTGGGTTGATGCGCTGGCCTGCGGAAACGCCAACGGGCCCGATCGACCGACCGGGCCCGCGGGAAAGCTCCGCCACTCAGGCGTCGCGGCGCTTCAGCAGTATCGCCGCTATCACCAGCAGGACGGCGGTCCAGATGGCGAAGACCCCGTAGCCCTGCCAGGGCGTGAGCAGGTCGTTCGGGGCCTGGTGCGCCTGGGCGACGAGATGGCCGGCCTCGGACGGCAGGTACGCGTGGATGTGATCGCCAAGCTTGCCGGGGAGCAGTGCGGCCAGCGGGGCGAGCACGAGCACGAACCCGATGACGCCCGTGATGCCCGCCGCGGTGTGCCGGATGATGCTGCCGAGCGCGAGCGCGAACAGACCGAGCATCGCCAGGTACAGTCCGCCGCCGACGACCGCGCGCAGGACACCGGGATCGCCGAGCTCGACCGGGGCCTTGGAGTGCAGAATCGCGGCGCCGATGAAGAACGAGACGAACGAGACCGCGACGCCGAGGACGAGGATCAGCAGGCCGAAGACCGTGGACTTGGCGGCGAGCATCGGCAGCCGCTTCGGCACCGCCAGGAGACTGGCCCGGATCATGCCGGTGGAGTACTCCGAGGCGACCACCATCACGCCGAGTACACAGATGGTCAACTGACTGAGAAAGAACCCGCTGCCGAGAATCGTGCTCGTCGGGTCGGCCATGAGCGTCGCGCGGTCACTCGGGTTGGCGTTCTCCCACTGCGAAACGGTCAGGCTCGTCAGCAGCGCGGTGAAGCCGAGATCCAGGACGATCAGCAGAACGAGGGACCAGACGGTCGATCGCACCGAGCGGATCTTGGTCCACTCGGCGAGCATGAGCCGGCCGAAACCTGCCTTTCGGATCTCGGTGGC
>DASQPY010000524.1:0-3266 GCA_035643735.1 Actinoallomurus sp.
CATCGGCCGGTGCACGTACCCGACGCCGGTCGAACCGATCAACCACGGGAACCAGCTGCTCGCCGAGGATCGCGGTGACGAGGTCGAGCCGGCCATGCGGCGCATCCGCGAGGTCCTGGACCGGATGAGCATCGAGCTGCGCAGCATCGAGGTGGAGTACGGGGCCAACCAGCTCGAGGTGACGCTCGACCCGGTCGCCGGGCTCGGCTCGGCCGACGCCGTGATCCTGCTGCGCAGCACCGTCAAGCAGGTCGCCCGGCGCAGCGGCTACCACGCCACGTTCATGTGCCGGCCGCAGATTCCGGACGGCAGGTCGAGCGGATGGCACCTGCACCAGAGCCTCCTGGACGCCGGCACGGCCCGCAACCTGTTCGTCCCGGCCGACGGCGAGGGCCCGATCTCGGCGCTGGGCGAGCATTTCGTGGCCGGGCAACTCGCGCACGCGAGCGCGGCGTGCGCGTTCGCGAACCCGACGATCAACGGCTACAAGCGATTTCAGCCGTACTCGATGGCCCCCGACCGGATCGCCTGGGCCCGAGACAACCGCGGCGCCATGATCCGGCTCGTCGGATCCGCCGCGGACGGCACCACGCACCTGGAGAACCGGATCGGCGAGTCCGCGGCCAACCCCTACCTCTACATGGCCTCCCAGCTCCACTCCGGACTCGAAGGCATCGACGCCGGACTCCCCCTCGGCCCGTCGGCCGACGACCCGTACACCACTGAGGCGGGACGCCTGCCGGCGAATCTCGGCGAGGCCATCGGCGCGCTCGAGGCCGACATCGAGCTGACGCGTGCCATGGGCCCCCGGTTCGTCCCGTACTACGTGGCGCTCAAGCGGGCGGAGATTGCCCGCTTCGAACGAACCGTCACCGACTGGGAACAGCGCGAGTACTTCGACCTTTTCTGAGAAACGAAGGTCACGGGAAGGTACGCGACATGACCACACGAGCACTCGTGCTCGTCCACGACCCGGCGAAAGAGCGGCGCGACCGCGTTCCCGGAGCGCTGACACCGGCGTTGGCCACACGCGGCATCGGCCATGACGTGGCGTCGCTGGTCGACGGGCACGAGCCCGAACCCGACCTCGCCGTCTACGATCTGGTCGTCGTGCTGGGCTCGCAGGAGTCGGCGTACGACCGCGGCGTCCCCTGGCTCGCCCGCGAACTCGCCTTCGTCACGTCGGCGGTCGAACGAGGGCTCCCGATCCTGGGGATCTGCTTCGGCGGCCAGTTGCTGGCACGGTCCCTGAACGGGACGGTGACGCGGGCGGCACGCCCGGAGCTCGGATTCACGACCGTCGAGTCGGACGATCCCGATCTCGTTCCTCGCGGACCGTGGATGCAGTTTCACGCGGACTCCTTCACCCCTCCCCCGGTGGCCACCGAGATCGCCCGCAACGCGGTCGGATCGCAGGCCTTCGTCGCCGGAAAGGTGCTCGGGGTGCAGTTCCACCCGGAGATCACGCTCGACGGCTTCGACAGCTGGACCGAACGATGGGCGGCCAGTGGTGAATCACCGGGGCACGGGGAGGCGGGCCTGGACATCGACGCGCTGCGGCGTGAGGTGGCGGACAACGAGCGACACAGCGTCCGCGGGTGCGACCGGCTCATCGGCACCTTCTGCGCGCGGTACCTCGGCGGCTGACCGGGCACTGCGCCCGCCCGCTCGCCGGAACGTCGGTCGGCGATCAGGCGGTCCCGCCTCGCCCTGCCGGGAACTGTCGGGGGCGCACGGCAAGATGATGGCCATGACCGAGGCTCTGGATACGCCCGCGCCCGAGGATGAGGCGGCCTACCGGCAGGCGGTCGCCGAGGCGGTCGCCGCCGCGGCGGCCTACTACGGTGATGGTTCCACCGCGCTGGACGACGACGCCTACGACCGGCTGGTGTGGCGCATCGCGGCGTACGAGGAGGCGCACCCCGAGGAGGTGGCGCCGGACTCTCCGACCGGCAAGGTCGCCGGCGGGGCGGTGGGCGGCGACGTCCCGCACACGGTCCCGATGCTGAGCCTGGACAACGTCTTCTCCCCCGAGCAGCTCACCGCCTGGGCCGCCGGCCTCGAACGACGGCTCGCCCGGCCGGTGCGGTCATGGAGCGTGGAGCCGAAACTCGATGGCCTGGCGATCGCCGCCCGCTACCGGGACGGACGGCTGGTCCAGCTCATCACCCGCGGCGACGGCACCGCGGGCGAGGACGTCTCCCATGCGATCGGCACCATCGTCGGACTGCCGGACCGGTTGGCCGAGCCGGTGAATGTGGAGATGCGCGGTGAGGTCATGATGACGGCCGGGCAGTTCGAGGCCGCGAACCTCATCCGCGTCCAGCACGAGGGCACACCGTTCTCCAACGCACGCAGTGGCGCGGCCGGCACACTGCGGGCCAAGGAGCGCCCGTACACCGTCGAGTTGACCTTCTTCGGCTACGGCGCGCTCGGCCTGCGGCCCGGCGCCGGCCTCATCCGGCGGCTGCAGGAGTCCGCGCACAGCCAGGTGATGACCTACGTCGCCGGGCTGGGCGTGCAGACCACCACCGCGACCGGCGCCGGGATCACCACCGCCAGCGGCCTCGACGACGTACTGCGGCGCATTGAGGAGATCGCGGCGCTCCGTGCCGAGCTGGGCCTGGGCATCGACGGGATCGTCATCAAGGCCGACGACGCCGCCGACCAGATCGAAGCCGGGTTCAGCTCCCGTGCACCGCGATGGGCGATCGCCTACAAACTCCCCGCCGTCGAGAAGATCACCCGGCTGGTCGCGGTCGAGTGGAATGTGGGACGCACCGGCGTCATCGCCCCCCGTGCCGTCCTGGAGCCCGTCCAGATCGACGGCACCACCGTCACCTACGCGACGCTGCACAACGCCGCCGACATCGGCCGCCGTGGCCTGCTCCTCGGTGACCACGTCACCGTCTACAAGGCCGGCGACGTGATCCCCCGTGTCGAAGCACCTGTCGTGCACCTGCGCACCGGAGCCGAGACCCCCATCACCATCCCGGCCACCTGCCCTCGCTGCGACGGTGACATCGACACGTCCCAGCAGCGGTGGCGGTGCGTCCAGGGACGGCTGTGCCACGCCCTCGCGTCCATCTCCTACGCCGTCGCCCGCGACGCCCTGGACATCGAGTCCCTGGGCCGCAACCGCATCGAGGCGATGCTCCAGGCCGGGCTCATCGCCGACTTCGCCGACCTGTTCACCCTCGACCACGACGCCGTCCTGGGTCTGGACCGGATGGGCGAGACCAGCACGACCAACCTCCTGGCCGCGA
>DASQPY010000525.1:0-19746 GCA_035643735.1 Actinoallomurus sp.
GCGTCGCGAGGAGTGCGAGCACCCCCGTGTACGGCGGGGCTCCTGTGCCGGAACCGAGGCCGACGGGGTGCCAGCCGGTGAGGTATTCGGCCCACAGGTCGCTCGCCCCGCCCCAGGCGGGCACGAGCGCGCCGCCACCGAGCCGTCCGCCCTTGGCGATGAGACCGTGCTCGGCGACCAGGGCGATCACGGTGAGCGCGAGCGTCATCAGCACGCCCGGGCGCCGGAGCCAGCGTCGCATCATGCCGGGTTCGGCAGCCGGCAGCGGAATCCGCCGGCCGACCAGCAGGTCCGGCAGCCGTCGCAGCGTCGGCCAACGCGGCTGGAACCGGCTGACGCCGCTGGCCTTCCACCCCGGCCGACGGCGCCGCCGCAGGCGTGGGGCGCGGAAGAGCGCACCGCGCAGCGCCGCCAGCTCCGCGGCCGCGGCACCGGGGCGTTTGCTGGCCGTGGCGAAGAAGACGGCGCGCACCAGGGAGGCGATGACGTTGAAGGGCAGTGACAGCGCGAGCCCGGACACCGGCAGGTTCGCGAACAGCACGAGCAGCGCGCTGCGCCGATCGTCGGCCGGGAACGCCACCTGGCGCTCGCCCCGGGTCGCCGCCTCGGCGTGGAAGACCACGGCGCCGGGCGCCACGAGCACGCGGTGACCGGCGGCGTAGGCCCGCCAGCCGAAGTCGACGTCGTCGCGGAAGAGCCCGAAGGTGGGTTCGAGGCCGCCGAGCTCGTCCCATACGTCGCGGCGGACGAGCATGCCGGCGGTGCTGACCGCCATGACCTCGCGGATCGTGTCGTGCTGGCCCTGGTCGAACTCCAGCGGGTCCAGCCCGGTCTCACGGCGGCCGGTGCGGTCGATGGCGATGCCCGCCTCGAGCAGGATGCGCCGGTCGTTCCAGTCACGCAGCTTGGGCCCGAGGATCGCCGCGGGCGGATGGGACTCGGCGGTGCGGAGCAGACTTTCGAGCGCGTCCGGTGCCGGTGCGGAGTCGTCGTGGAGGAGCCAGATCCATTCGACGCGGTCGGCGACGCTGCCGGCTTCGGGCGCCGGGACGGCGAGGCTGGAGGCCGGGTGCGCCACCGTCTTGGCGACGGCGTCGGCGTAACGGGTGCCGGCCGGCAGTGAGATCAGATTGCCCTCGCCGACGACCTCGGTGAGCATCGAGGGCCCGGCGTCGGTGCTGCCGGTGTCCGCCGCGACGAGCCGGTCGACCGGATGGCTCTGGGTCAGCAGCGCCTTGAGCGTCTCCGGCAGCCAGCGCGCGCCATCATGCGTGACGAGCACCGCTGTGACGATGTGGCGGTCGAGTTGGGGCGCCAATATTTTCATCCGAATGGTCAGCCGGACCGGGCTGAGCTGCCCGGCACGGCTGACCAGAATACGCGAAGCCGCCCGTCACGCACGCCTTGTCCGGCAAGGCCGACGGTGAACCTCGCCGATGGCGTGCGGTTCTTCCCCCGATGTCAGCCGGCGTCAGCCGGCGGCACGCTTGAGCTTGCGGCGCTCGCGCTCGGACAAACCACCCCAAATACCGAAACGTTCGTCATGGCCGAGCGCATACTCCAGACACTCCGCACGTACATCGCAAGCGCGGCACACCTTCTTGGCCTCGCGAGTGGAGCCACCCTTCTCCGGAAAAAAAGCTTCCGGATCCGTCTGCGCACACAGGGCGCGCTCCTGCCAGCCCAACTCTTCACCGTCTGTGCCGTGCGCCAGCGGGATGAGCACCTCGCCCATAGCGCACCTCCTAGCCCCGTGGAGCCCCCCTGGTCACGCCTTCCCTGTCACTATCCCCCGGGAAGGCGTTGAACTACACCCATGAAATTACACGCGTGTGGAGGCGCAGACGTCAAGCGGAATCGGATGCGAAAGGTCAGCCTCGTCTAAAAAAACCTGACTGACCTGCGAAGACGTGATCAGGAACCGAGCGCGACGGAGGGAGGACTTTATCTGCGCAGCGCTCGGGCCGGCCCGCGATGGGGGTGTTTCTCCGCTCGGCGGTTACTCCGGCGGCCGGTATTGATCACTCGACGGCGACCGATCCGACGGCGCATCCTCCGGCCGGTCGTCCGACGCCTTCGCGGTGTCGCCCTGACCGTACGCGCGGGTCCACTCGCCCTCGGAGTCGTCGTTCTGCGACGGGGACTCGGCGGCGGGCTGCGGCGGCGCCGGAGGAGCCGAGGGCGGCTGCTGCGGCATGGGCGGGCGAGCCCCGGGCTGCGGCGGCTGACCGTAGCCGGGCTGGCCGTAACCAGGCTGACCGTAACCGGGAGGGCCGTACGGCGCCCGTACGTAGCCCTGCGGCGCGTACTGCTGCTGCGGCGGCTGCTGGCCGTAGACCGGCGGCTGCTGGGGAGGTCCGTAGCCGGGCTGGCCGTACGGCTGGCCGTAGCCCTGTCCCGGGTACTGCGGGCCCATCGGCGTCGCCGGCCCGAAGGACTGGTGGACGGTGAGGACCCAGTAACCGCCGACCCCGATGACGGCCAGCTTGGCGAGCCCGTACAGGAACATGGTGATCTTGGCGGACAGCGCACTGTCGAGCAGCAGACCCGAGTCGCTGTCGCCCGCCCCGAGGCCGGCCAGCATGCAGACGATGTTCATCAGGGCGACCACGGCGAGGACGATGAGGGCGGCGAGCGCGATGGTGCGCGCCTGCCGCGTCGGGCCGCCGCCGAGGCGGGTCACGAGCAGCACGACGATGACGACCAGCCCGGTGAGCGTCACGCCGGTGAAGAACGTGTCCGAGTTGACGTAGGAGTACGCCTTGTACGTGAACGGCAGCCTGTCGCCGCTGAACAGGAGGCCGATCAGCCCCACGATGATCTGAAGTGCGACCGATCCGAGCAGAACCCACGCGCCGGGCTCTCGAAGCCGCTGTACGTCTTTGTTCACGAACCCGCTCCCGTGAGTAATCGGTTTGTGTCAGCTTCGCACAAGCACATGGCCCGTCGCATTTGGTCTGACGCAGTGGTGTCAGACTTGTCGGCATGCGCATCGTGGCACTCGCAGGCGGAATCGGCGGAGCGCGTTTCCTGCGCGGACTCCAGCACGCCGACCCTCAGGCGGACATCACCGTTGTCGGAAATACCGGTGATGACATTTCACTCTTCGGACTTCGCATCTGTCCCGATCTGGACACCGTGATGTACACCCTCGGAGGTGGCATCAACGAGGAGCAGGGATGGGGCCGCGCGGACGAGAGCTTCACCCTGCGGGACGAACTGGCCGCGTACGAGGTCGGGCCCTCGTGGTTCACCCTCGGAGACCGCGACTTCGCCACGCACATCGTGCGGACGCAGATGCTGGAGGCGGGCTATCCGCTGTCGGCGGTGACCGAGGCGCTGTGCGACCGCTGGCGGCCCGGCGTACGCCTGCTGCCGATGTCGGATGACCGGGTCGAGACGCACGTCGTCATCGAGGACGACGAGGGCAGGCGCGCGGTCCACTTCCAGGAATGGTGGGTACGCCTGCACGCCGAGATCCCGGCCCGGAGCATCGCGGCGGTCGGCGCCGAGGACGCCAAGCCGGCACCGGGCGTGCTGGAGGCGATCGAGGCCGCCGACGTCGTGATCCTGCCGCCGTCCAACCCGGTGGTCAGCGTCGGCACCATCCTGTCGGTGCCGGGGATACGGCCCGCGATCGCGGCCAAGACGGTGGTCGGGGTCTCCCCCATCATCGGCGGCGCTCCGGTGCGCGGCATGGCCGACGCGTGCCTGACCGCGATCGGCGTGGAGACCTCGGCCGGCGCGGTCGCCGAGCACTACGGCGCGGACCTGCTGGACGGCTGGCTGGTCGACACCGCCGACGCCGCTCTGGCGGGCGATCTGGGCGGCATCACCGTACGCTCCCGTCCCCTGCTGATGACCGACGTCGAGGCCGCCGGCGAGATCGCCCGCGCGGCGATCGACCTCGCGTCGGAGCTGCGAGCATGAACCCCCTTCCGACGACGTTCGAGGTCTTCGGCGTCCCGGGACTGCCGGAGGTCCGCGAGGGCGACGACATCGCGAAGCTGATCGCCGGGACCGATCTGCGCGAGGGGGACATCGTCGTCGTCACCTCCAAGATCGTGAGCAAGGCCGAGGGACGGCTCCTCGTCGCCGACGACCGGGAGAAGGCGATCGACGCCGAGACCGTGCGCGTCGTCGCACGCCGCGGCGGCACCCGCATCGTGCAGAACCGTCAGGGCCTCGTACTCGCCGCCGCCGGAGTCGACGCGTCCAACACCGAGGCGGGCACCGTGCTCCTGCTGCCGGAGGACTCCGACGCGTCCGCCCGCCGGATCCGCGCCCGGCTCCACGAACTGACCGGCGTACGCCTGGGCGTGATCGTCTCCGACACGCTTGGACGGCCGTGGCGGCTGGGCCTCACCGACGCCGCGATCGGCGCCGCCGGGGTGGCTCCGATGGACGACCTGCGGGGCCGCACCGACGCGTACGGCAACCTGCTGGAGGCCACGATGACGTCGGTGGCCGACGAGGTCGCCTCGGCCGCCGAGCTCGTCAAGGGAAAGCTGAGCGGCGTGCCCGTCGCGGTCGTACGCGGCCTGGGCCACCTGGTCACCGGCGAGGACGGGCCGGGCGCCCGCGCGCTGGTCCGCTCCGCCGACGAGGACATGTTCCGGTACGGCTCGGCGGACGTCCTGCTGGCCCGCCGTACGATCCGGGAGTTCGCCGACGAGCCGGTCGACCGCGCCGCCGTACGCCGCGCGGTGTCCGCCGCGATCACCGCGCCCGCACCGCACCACACGACGCCGTGGCGGTTCGTGCTGGTCGAGGAGGCCAAGGACCGCCTGCTCGACGCGATGCGCGACGCCTGGGAGGCGGACCTGCGCCGCGACGGGTTCTCCGAGGAGTCCATCACGCGCCGCCTGCGACGGGGCGAGGTGCTCCGGCGCGCGCCGTACCTCGTCGTGCCCTGCCTCGTGATGGACGGCTCACACGACTACCCGGACCCGCGCCGATCGAGGGCCGAACGCGAGATGTTCCTGGTCGCGATGGGCGCCGGGGTCGAGAACCTCCTCGTCGCCCTGGCGGTCGAGGGGCTGGGATCGTGCTGGGTGTCGAGCACGATGTTCTGCGCGGACGTGGTCCGCGACGCCCTGGACCTGCCGGCGAACTGGGACCCCATGGGCGCCGTCGGCATCGGCCACGCCGCCGCGCCCCCACGCGACCGCCCGCCCCGCGACCCGGACGACTTCATCGAGCTCCGCTGACGGCGTCAGCAGGTCGAGTGGAACAGCCCGCCGGCGGGCTCGGCCTCGGCCAGCCGGTTGTAGAGGCGTACGGCCTCGGTCGTCTCCTCCGTGTGCACCGTGATCCCACGCTCCTCCAGGAGCTTCAGGGTCTCGGGCATCGTCCGCAGGCGCAGCTCCATGCCGCGACTGAGCACGATCACCGTACAGCCCCGGTCGATGAGTTCCTGCACGTCCGCCGGCTGAATGCCCGGATCGTGCCGGGTGCCGTGCTCGTTCCAGTCCCAGGCGCGGCCGCCGCCGGGGTAGAGCTTGAAGTCCTTGCCCGGGGCGAGTCCTTCGACCTCCATGCGTCCCCACGAGATGTGGGTGATCTGAGGTGACCGATCCATGAGATCAATACTCGCCGATGCCGGGGCGATTCGCCGAGGGCGATGAGCCCTCGACCGGCGTCCGCGCAGCCAGCCATCGCCTGACCTGGCCCGCCGTGCGCAGGTGGACCACCGCGACATCGGGGAACCGCGCAGCGCGCTCGGCCGTCTGGCGGCTGCGGCTGTGGGCCTTCGACCAGGCCCAGCGGATCGGGTGGTACGGCTGGAGCAGGTCCCGCCAGCGTTCGCGGTTGCCGTTCCACAGCTCGCGCCGGGTGATGGCGCGGGACAGCGACCGGCGGACGACGCGCCACATGATCAGCATGCGGGGCAGGTCGAGCCAGATCACCGTGTCGGCGTGCTCCCACAGCAGGTCACCGAGGACCGAGTGGTACTGGTCCTCGGTCACCCAGCGATCCTGCGCGACGAGGCGGTCCACGTCCGCCCTGAACTCCGGACGCGGTACCCATTCGGGTCCGTGGTGCAGGGCGTCGAGCTCACAGTGCGGAAGCTCCCAGCGACGGGCGAGCTTCCGAGCGAGCGTCGTCTTGCCGGCGCCCGAGATCCCGGCCACCAGCACGCGCCGGGGAGCGGTCACGAAACGACGGGCAGGAAGTGGCCCACTCCGTCCGTGGCACGGGCGGCGGCCACGCGCTCGGCCGGCACCTCCCCGTACGTCGTCGTACGCTGCCGCGCCGGGCGTCCGGCGCGGGTGGCGATCTCCTCCAGCGCGGACATCGTCTTGAACGAGCCGTTCTCCGAGCCCGCCATCCGGCTGATCGTCTCCTCCATGAGCGTGCCGCCGAGGTCGTTGACGCCGCCCTGGAGCACCTGGGTGCACAGGTCGTCGTCGAGCTTGACCCACGAGCACTGGATGTTGGGGATCGCGCCGTGCAGGAGGATCCGGGCGAGGGCGTGCACCGCGCGGTTCTCGCGCTTCGTCGGGCCGGTACGCGCCAGGCCGGCGAGGTAGATCGGCGCGTTGTGGTGCACGAACGGCAGCAGCACGAACTCGGTGAAGCCGCCCGTGCGCTCCTGGATCGAGCGCAGCAGCTTCAGGTGTGCCACCCAGTGCGCCGGCGTGTCCACGTGCCCGTACATCATCGTCGAGGTCGTGGGGATGCCGAGCTCGTGCGCGGTGGTGACCACCTCGATCCATTCGGACGCCGGCAGCTTGCCCTTGGTGAGCACCCAGCGCACGTCGTCGTCGAGGATCTCGGCCGCCGTACCGGGCAGGGAGTCCAGGCCCGCGGCCTTCGCCTCGATCAGCCAGTCGCGGATGGACAGGTTCGTCCGCGAGGCGCCGTTGACGACCTCCATCGGGCTGAACGCGTGCATGTGGATGTCGGGCGCGCGCCGCTTCACCTCGCGGGCCAGGTCGAAGTAGGCCGTGCCGGGCAGGTCGGGATGGATGCCGCCCTGCATGCAGACCTCGGTCGCACCGGCCGCCCACGCCTGGTCGACGCGGTCCCCGACCTGTGAGAGCGAGAGGGTGTACGCGTCGGCGTCCGTACGCCGCTGGGCGAACGCGCAGAACCGGCAGCCCGTGTAACAGACGTTGGTGAAGTTGATGTTGCGCGTGACGACGTACGTCACGTCGTCGCCGACGGCGTCGCGGCGAAGGTCGTCGGCCAGTGACGCGAGTGCCTCCAGCTCCGCGCCGTCGGCTTGCAGCAACGCGAGGGCCTCCTCATCGGACAGCCCGCCCGGGTCCCGCTCGGCGCTGCGTAGCGCGGCCGACACGTCCGCATCGATCCGCTCCGGCCGCCGGATCCTGCTGCCGACCTCGGCCCAGTCGCCGTACACCTCATCGAAGTCCTCGCGGCGGTCGGAGGTGCGCCCGACGGAGTCGATCTCGGTGTGCAGGTCGGTACGGCCCTGGTCGGCCCAGCCGCCGTCCGGCTCCTGCCATGGCAGCCCCTCCGGGCGTACGTCCTCACGGGCGAGGCCGTCGGCCTGCGCCAGCGCCGCCACGTGCGCGCCGAGCCGCGGGTCCAGCCAGGGCTCGCCGCGCCGTACGTACTCCGGGTAGATCGTCAGGCGCTCGCGCAGTGCGAAGCCGCTCTCGGCGGTACGCTCGGCGAGCTCGTCGATCTGCGGCCACGGGCGTTCGGGGTTGACGTGGTCAGGCGTGAGCGGCGAGACGCCACCCCAGTCGTCGATGCCGGCCCGCAGCATCAGCGCGTATTCGGAGTCCACCAGGTTGGGCGGCGCCTGCACGCGCATCCTCGGACCGAGGACGAGCCGGGTGACCGCGATCGTGGCGGCCAGCTCCTGCAGGTCCGCGTCGGGCGTGGCCCGCATCTTCGTGTCCGGCTTGGCGCGGAAGTTCTGGACGATGACCTCCTGGATCCCGCCGTACTCCCGTGCGACCCTGCGGATCGCGAAGATCGACTCGGCCCGGTCGCGCACGGTCTCGCCGATGCCGATGAGAATGCCGGTGGTGAACGGCACGTTGGAGCGGCCGGCGTCCTCCAAGACGCGGAGCCGTACCGCCGGGTCCTTGTCGGGCGAGCCGAAGTGCGCCTGGCCCTTCTCCTCGAACAGCCGGCGCGAGGTCGTCTCCAGCATCATCCCCATCGACGGCGCGACCGGCTTGAGCCGCTGGAAGTCCTGCCAGGTCATGACGCCGGGGTTGAGGTGCGGCAGCAGGCCGGTCTCCTCGAGCACCCGGATCGCCATCGCGCGTACGTAGGAAAGCGTGTCGTCGTAACCGTGCGCGTGCAGCCACTCGCCGGCCTGCTTCCAGCGGTCCTCGGGCCGGTCGCCGAGCGTGAACAGCGCCTCCTTGCAGCCGAGCGCGGCGCCCTGACGAGCGATCTCCAGGACCTCGTCCGGACTGAGGTAGGGCGCGTCGAGGCGGCCCGGCACGGTGGCGAAGGTGCAGTAGCCGCACCGGTCCCGGCACAGGCGCGTCAGCGGGATGAACACCTTGCGGCTGTAGGTGATCACACCGGGCCGGCCGGCCGCCTCCAGGCCCGCGTCGCGTACGCGCGCGGCGTGCTCGAGCAGTGTGTCGAGCTGTTCGCCGCGGGCGCCCAGCAGCACCTCGGTCTCGGTGACGTCGAGCGCCTTGCCGTCGCGGGCACGGGCCAGGGCCCGCCGTACGGCGGTCGGCGAAGGGGTTACGTCGGCGGGATCACTCATGTCGGCAACATACGCCGAGTGCGCGTGAGCTATTCCCTTCGCCCCCACCACCCCGTGAACGTTCAGCTCCGCTTACACGTTCTCTACAGAAACCATCGCTGGTCCTGAAAGGTTTTCCGGCGCATGATTAAGGAGCAAACAACGGAACACTCCTTACCCTCAGGAGGACGCAATGACCTGGCTGATACCGGTCGTAATCGTGGTCCTCGCGGTGCTCGGCCCGTTCTTCGGCGCGGACACCCGCGATGGGCTCAGCACGACGCCGAACCACTTCTGGCTGCCGCGCCGCGGCACGCGTCAGAACGCCCGGTAGTCCCGTACGGACATCCGCGGACCGCGGCGGGGCGGGCCGCCGCCGGACAGCTCCAGCATGCGGGTGACCCGGTAGCGATGCCCGGCATAGGGTTTGAGCAACTCGAGCATCCCGGCGTCGTCGACCTTCTGCCCGGCCAGGGCCCAGCCGACGATGCCGGGGATGTGATAATCACCGACCGACACCGCGTCGGCGTCGCCCAGGGCGCGCTGCCGGATCTCGGCCGAGGTCCACACCCCGATCCCCGGCAGTGACCGCAGCCGCCGGTCGGCCTCGGCCGTGTCGGTGGCCTCCAGCCGGCTCGCCACCCGCGCCGCGCCGATGATCGTACGGGCGCGTACGGCCTCGATCCCGGACTTGTGCCACTCCCAGGACGGGATGCCGACCCAGACCCGCGGTGGCGGTGGCACCCGCAGAGGCCGGTTCAGATGGGGCGGTACGGGTCCGGGCGCGGCCTCGCCGAACTTATCCACGAGGTAACGCCAGGCACGCCGGGCCTCCTTGCCGAGGACCTTCTGCTCCAGCACGGCCGGCACGAGCGCCTCGAAGACGTTGCGGCTCCGGCCGACCCGGAAGTGGCCGAACCGCCGGACGGCGGTGCGAAGGATCTCGTGTGCCGGGACGAACGACGTCGGGTCGTCCGCCGCGCCGAGCAGCTCGGGCAGGCCGTCCAGCAGCCACGACGCTCCCGGCCCCCATGCCCGGCCCTCGATGGTGTCCCCGTGGCGCAGGATCCGCAGCGTGCCGGGACCGTCGGGCGTCGTGGACGCGCGCCACACGGCACCGTCCGGGGAGACGGCGAAGGCGGGATCGCCCGTGCCGCGCCGGTGTGGCCCCAGCGTCAGCTCGAGGTCCACCGGCCACGAGGGCCGCCAGTCACGGGTGAGCACGCCTTCCAGGGTTTCAGACGTCGGAGGAGAACCGCACGGCGGTCGGCGGCAGCTGGGTGCCCGGCCACAGCCGCAGCCCGCCGCGCAGCTCGTTGCCGGCGCCCACCATCGCACCGTCCCCGATGACGGCCTCATCGATCACGGCGCCCGCACAGATGCGGGCACCCCTGCCGATCACCGAACGGGAGACCCGCGCGCCCTGCTCGACCACGGCTCCGTCGAACAGCACGCTGGACTCCACCGTCGCGCCCGACTCGACCACCGCGCCGGCGCCCACGGCCGTACCCCCGGAGACCGCGGCCTCCGGTGCGACCACGGATCCGTTCAGGAAGAGCACACAGCCACCCGGCGTGACCGCCGGCGACACCATACGGCCGAGCACCAGGTCGCACGAGCCCTGCACGAACGTGCCGGGGGTACCGACGTCGAGCCAGTAGGCGCCCTCGACGTATCCCATGATCGTGGCGCCGGAGGCGAGCAGGCCGGGGAAGGTCTCGTACTCCACCGAGACGACCCGGCCCGCCGGGATGGCGTCGATCGCCGACCGGCGGAACACGTAACAGCCGGCGTTCACCTGGTTGGTCGGCGGCTTGGGGGACTTTTCCACGAACTCGATGACCTTGCCCTCGGATGTCGTCGGCACGGCGCCGTAGCGCCGCGCGTCGTTGACCAGGGTGAGGTGCATCGTGACGGCCGCGCCGGACTTTTCGTGCATGGCGATCTGGGCCGCGAGGTCGTGCCCTGACAGGATGTCGCCGTTGAGCACGACGACGGGGCTGTCCGCGTCGCAGGTCAGCTTCTGCGCGGCGTTGCGGATCGCGCCCGCGGTGCCGAGCGGCTCCTCCTCGGTGACGTAGACCAGCTCCAGGCCGAACCGGGAGCCGTCGCCGAACGCCTCGGTGAACATCGACGCGCGATAGGAGGTCGCGAACACGACGCGCCGGATGCCGGCCGCGCGGGCCTTACGGAGCTGGTGCTCCAGCAGGGGCACGCCGGCGGTGGGAAGCAGTGGCTTGGGGGTGGAGATGGTCAGCGGTCTCAGCCGCGTGCCCTTACCTCCGACCAGCAGGATCGCTTCCAGCGGTAGCCTCCCTCGTGAATGTCCGGACGGGCCACAGACTACTGTTCGGTGGCGCGCTGGTACGAAGCGAGATGCGCCTCGGCGGACGCCGTCCAGGTGAACTCCCCGGCTCGCGCGGCCGCCGCGTCCGCGAGCGCGCGCCGGCGGTCCTCATCGGCGATCAGCGCGCTCAGCGCGGTGGCGATGCTGTCCGGGTCGGGCTCGGTGTAGGCGACCGCGTCACCGCCCACCTCCGGCAGCGACGAGCGGTGCGTCGTGAGCACCGCCGAGCCGCACGACATGGCCTCAAGCACCGGCAGCCCGAACCCCTCGCCGCGGCTCGGCAGTGCCACGACGAGCGCGCCGCCGAAGAACCCGGGCAGCGAGGACCAGCGCAGGTAGCCGGGGCGCAGCACGCGCAACTGGTGCGGGACGTCGGCGAGCGCCGCGTCGACCTCGTCGTCCCAGCCCCCGCTGCCCGCGAGCACGAGCGCGGGCACGTCGTTCATGTCGCCGACGGCCTGTACCCAGCCGCGGATCAGGTTGGGGACGTTCTTGCGCGGCTCGAGCGCGCCGAGGAAGGCGATGTAGGGGTGACCGTGCAGACCGAGCCGGTCGGAGACGCGCCGCCGCTCGTCATCACCGGGCCGGTGGAAAACCGCCTGGTCGACACCGTGGTAGGCGACGTCGATGCGCGTCGGGTCGGCGCTCAGCAGCCGGACCATCTCGTCGCGGGTGGCCTTGGAGGGCACGATCAACCGGGCGGCGCGGCGTACGGCGGTGCGGGTGGCCGACTTGATGTAGGTCGCCTTCACCGGGTTGTGCGCCTCCGGCTCGGCGAAGTAGGTCACGTCGTGGATCGTGACGACCACCGGCACTCCGGGCCGGAGCGGGATCGAGTAGTACGGCGCGTGGATGACGTCGGCACCGACCTGCTGGGCGACGAACGGCAACCCGGTCTGCTCCCACGCCAGCCGCGCCGACCGGTGCGCGATCACCGGCGGCCCGGCCACCACGCGCGCCTTCGGGGCGAGCGTGGAGTAACGCTCCTCGTCGGAGCGCTGACAGGCGACGGCCAGATCCGCGTCCGCGCGGTGCAGCGCGGCGATCAGGCCGTCGACATATCGCCCCAGCGCACCGCGGTCAGCGGCTACAGCGGTCGCGTCGACGAGGACCCGAGGCACCACGTTGACAGTCCCCTCGTTAGGTGCCGAAGTGGTGGGGATCACTCCCCGATCGGAAGCCTACGCCGATCAGTCCCGAACCGGGGGACGTCATGTGCTTCTGGCGCGGGAGACCCGTGCGTTGACGCCAGGCGGGAAGTGCCTGGTCCTCGGTCTCCCTTTCCCAGACGGGCCCCGGAGAGCAGGCCGCCGGCTTCAGCCTGTGGTCGTTGACCCCTTCTTGCGTGCCCTGATCAGAACGATGCTCCCGCGGTCGTTCGGGCTGCGGCGGTCCGCCAGTGCCACGAGTGGCGTGAGCGGCGCGGCGGCGTTGAACCCGACCCGGCCCCCGTAGGCCGACAGCGACAGGTAGAGGCGCTCGGTGGTGCGGCTGCGGAACTGGTAGGAGTAGTCGGCGAGCTCCATGTCGCGCTCGCCGAGCAGCCCGGCCAGGCTCTCGTGTGTGTAGGTGTGCTGCACGTGGTACTTCGCGCAGTGCGCCTCGCGGAGCTTGGGCCAGTCGCGCGAACGGCTGAGCACGTCCGCGGACATGAACAGCTCGCCGCCCGGCTTGAGGATGCGCGACATCTCGTCCAGCGCCTTGCCGCCGTCGTCGAAGTGCTCGATGGCGCACACCGACAGCAGGGCGTCGAAGGACCCGTCGGCGAACGGCAGCTTGAGCGCGTCGCACTCGATCAGCGCCGGATTGTGCTTGAGGGTGCGGCCGTAGAGCATCTTGCCGCGGGCGAGGTCGATGGAGACCGCGTCCGCACCGCGCTTGCGCGCCTGCCCGGCCCAGTAGCCGTCGCCGCCGGCGACGTCGAGGACCCGCTTGCCGGCCAGATCGTCGCCCATCCAGCGGAGGAGCGTCCCGGCCTCGCGGAAACGGCACACGTGCACCTGATGGCCAACGAAGGCCTTTGCGTCGTTGAGTTTCATGGCCCACCCACTCTACGGGCGGAACCGGGCGGGTATCTGCTGATCACCGACTGTTCACCGGGACCTACCGACTACCCTGACCGGGTGATCTCCCGGCTGCGAGCGAGTCGACTGCCGCGTGTGGCGCTGGTCGTCGTCGCGCTCGCTTTCTGCGTCTATGGCCTGGCCTCGCGGTGGGACGAAACGCGCCACGCCGTGACCGCGCTGTCCTGGCCCTACATCGGCGCCGCCCTGATCGCCGGGGTCCTCGGGCTCGGCGCCTGGATGCTGGCCTGGCGTTCGCTGCTGGCCGGGATGGGCTCGCCGCTGCCGCTGCGCGCGGCCGTGCGGATCTACTTCGTCTCCCAGCTCGGCAAGTACATCCCCGGCTCGGTGTGGGCGCTCGTCGCCCAGATGGAGCTGGCCAAGGAGCACCACGTGCCGCGGCAGCGCGGGGCCAGCGCGGCCCTGCTCGCCATGGCCACCACGATCGCGACCGGATGCGCGGTGGCCGCCGTGACGTTGCCGCTGACCTCGGCGGACGCCACGCACCGCTACTGGTGGCTGCTGGTGCTCGCACCGATCTTCCTGGCCCTGCTGCATCCGCGCATCGTGGCCTTCGCGCTGGGCCGCGCGCTGCGGCTCGCCCGGCGCCAGCCGCTGGCGCGTACGGCGGGGCTGGGCACCATGGTTCTCACGGTGGCCTGGACGACGCTGGGCTGGCTGCTGTTCGGCGTGCACGCGTGGCTACTGGTGCGCGCGGCGGGTGGGACCGGGTTCTTCCTCGCCACCGGCGCGTACGCGCTGGCGTTCACCGCAGGGTTCCTCGTGGTCATCGCGCCGGGCGGCGTCGGCGTACGCGAGGCCGCGCTCACGGTCGCCCTCGGGCCGGTGCTGGCCTCCGGTGCCCCCCTGGTCGTCGCGCTCGCCTCACGGGTCGTCATGACCGTCGCCGACCTCGCCTGGGCGGGAGCCGCGGTGCTGCTGGGATCGCGTCACCCGGCCGTGGACGACGTCGAGGCGGCCGCGGCCCGTTCGGAGTAGGCACGAGCAGACGAGCGTCCGCACCCGGGAACAACCCGGTGCATTCGGGACTTATGACGACGTGAGCTGTCGCTGCCGTACGGGCGGCGCGCCCGGAAGGAGACACCCATGACGGATGCGCCCTCTGCGCCCTTCACCGTGACCGACGCGGACTTCGACGCGACCGTGCTGGCGAGCGAGACGCCCGTGCTGGTCGACTTCTGGGCCGCCTGGTGCGGCCCCTGCCGCATGATCGCGCCGATCCTCGAGCAGATCGCCGGGGAGTACGCCGGCAAGCTGAAGATCGCCAAGCTCGACTACGACGCAAACCCGGACGTTCCGGCGCGCTACGGCATCCTGGGCCTGCCGACGCTGCTGCTGTTCAAGGGTGGCGAGCCCGTCCAGCAGATCGTGGGGGCCAAGCCGAAGCGCGCCCTCCTCAAGGACATCCAGCCCCACATCGACGGCATCGAGGTCAGCGGCTGAGCAACTGCTCCAGATAGGCCGCCCAGTGCGGTTCCGCGTCCACGGGCTTGACCCCCGCGCGGAGCCGCGCGGGCTCTCCCGGGGCATAGAACCTGCGCAGCGTGTCCGTCAGCGAGGCCACGTCATCGGCCTCGCACAGGAGACCGTCGATGCCGTCGCGTACGTGGTCGGCGAGCGTGCCCGCCCGGGTGGCGATCACCGGGACGCCGTGCTCGTAGGCCATGAAGACGTTCTGTGAGGCCGTCGCGGTGCGATAGGGCAGCACGAGCGCGTCGGCGCCGGCGAACAGCCCCGGCACGTCGCTCGCCGGGACATATCCGGACCGCAGCTCCACTCTGGCGTCGAGCCCGAGCGAGGAGATCAGCGCGCGCGTCTCGTCGACACCGCCCCAGAACTCCCCGGCAACGGTCAGCGAGACGTCGTCGATCTCCGTGAGCGAACGCAGGAGCACGTCCAGGCCCTTGTACGGCCGGACCATGCCGAAGAAGAGCAGGTGGTTCGCCGGCTCGCCCGCCTCACCCGGGTAGATCGGCCGCTCCTGCCCGCCCGGTGTCGGCAGGTGTGCGGGCAGCCCGGCGGTGTGCACCGGGGTCCCGGGGGCCAGGTCGCGGGCGAGCTGGGCCTGCTGGGCCGAGTGCACGAGAGCTCCGTCGGCGCGCCGGAGCAGGCGCCGCATCAGCGGCACGTCGTAGGGCTTGCGCTCGTGCGGAAGGACGTTGTGGCAGAGGGCGACGAGCCGTGGTCCGCCCTCCTTGCGCCCCAGACCGTACGCGATCCCCAGGTAGGCCGGGACCTGCACCGGAGAGAGCACCACGAGCACCACGAGGTCGAAGGAGCGCAGCCGCCGGCCCATACGGATCCAGCCGTCCGGGCGGTACCAGGCCAGCGCGTGGCGTGTGCCCGGGTACGGGACGCCCTCGGGCGTGGAGATCGTCTGCTCGCCCGGGTAGAGGAAGGACGGGTACTGCGCCTTCCACGACTCCAGCGTCACATCGTGGCCCGCGGCGGCCAGCCGGTGGGCGAGCTCGGTGGTGTGGTGGGCGCCGCCGCCCTTGTACGGGAAGGCCGGCCCGACGATCGCGATTTTCACGTGTCTCCCCGTGACCGCACGATCAGGTCGGCGAGCAGGGCCAGCGACGCGATGATCATCCCGGTCACGAAGATCATGACGGTGTTGTTCGCGAACCGCACCGGGTGGGCGACCATGTCGTAGACGCCCTTGGCGATGCCCAGGCCGAGCAGCCACAGGGCGGGCGGCATCAAGACCTTGAGCGGGTTGAAGTACATCACCATCCGCAGCACCTGCAGGATGTAGCGGTAGGCGTCGTGCACGAAGTGGAACTTCGAGCTGCCGGCCCGCTTGGCGTAGTCGATCGGCACGTACCGGATGTCGTGCTGGTTGGACAGGAACGCCAGCGTGATGGTGGTGACGCAGGAGAACCCTGGCGGCAGCAGTTTGAGGTACGGCTCGGCGACGTCCTTGCGGAAGGCGCGCAGGCCGGAGTTGAGGTCCGGGATCTTCTGCCCGGCGAGACGCTCGGCCGTCTTGCGGATGAACCACTTGGCCGGCACCCGCAGCAGCTTGTGCGTGCCCTCCTCGGTGGTACGCGCGCCGACCACCTGGTCCACCGACCGGTCGGTGTCGAGGATGTCGACCAGCTCGGGGATCCGGTCGTTCGGATAGGTCATGTCCGCGTCGGTCCAGACGACGATGTCGCCCTTGGCCTGCTGGGAGCCGATGCGACGGACGGTGCCGGAGCCGCCGTTACGGTGGAACGGCACCACCTGCATATTCGGGAAGTTCGGCGCTGCCTCTTCGAGCCTGGCGAGAGTGCCATCGGTGGAGAAGTCGTCGACGGCGAGCAGTTCGTACGTGTGTCCGCTGGCGTCCATCGCCTTGCAGATGCGCTCGACCTCGTCGATGACGTGGTCCTGCTCGTTGTAGCAGGGCAACACGATCGTCACATGGGGCGTGTTAGTCACGCCCGGCGAGGATACTCGGACTACCTGGTCCACGAGCCAAGGGTACGCAGTGTTCACCCTGCGTACGCAGGATCGGCCATCCAGACGTTGATCGTCAGTGACCAGGTGCCCTGGGGAGCGGCCACCAGACTGCTCGAATCCCGGCGGGTGAAAACGTGGAAGACCTGGCTCGTGCGTCCGTACGGGGCCACATCGGCGGAGTTCGCGCCAAGGATCACCGGGCGGCGGCCGGCGGCGATGACCTTCTGGGTGATCCGGGCCACGTCCTCGGAGGCGGCGGTGCTGAAACCGGGGCGTACCCGGACCCGGCCGGACGGCATGCCGCACATGCCGCGGATCAGCTGGGTGAACCGGTCGGCGGTGACGCGCTCGACGATGAGGACGGTCGCGCGCGGCCCGATCCGGTGGCACATCGACCGCGCCTGGGTGACCTCGCCCTGCTCGGTCGGGGTGAACATCAGTCCGCCCGACGTCAGCACGGTCGGCACCATGATCAGCATCACGCCCGCGAGCGCGGTGGCCGCCGCGATCTGGGGACCGTACCCGAGGCGCCGTACGTTGCGCACCGCCCACGCCACCAGCCACAGTGCGAACAGCAGCAGGCCGGGAAGCACCACGACGATCAGCCGGCGGCTCCCCCACGGCTGGTCGGGCGTGATCGCCGGCCGCCAGAGCGTCGTCACCGTCGTCCACACGATCACCGCGTACGGCAGCGCCCACTCGGTACGGCGGCGGCGCAGCAGCTTGCGCGCGAGCAGGCCGGCGCCGATCGTGGCGAGCAGGGTGGCCGGCACGCCGATGTACCAGGTCACCCAGTGCAGGCTCAGCTCGGAGTACTGGCGGTTCGGGTCGGA
Organism: Actinoallomurus sp.; assembly: GCA_035643735.1. Taxonomy (GTDB): domain Bacteria; phylum Actinomycetota; class Actinomycetes; order Streptosporangiales; family Streptosporangiaceae; genus Actinoallomurus. Next base: position 17,398 of record DASQPY010000525.1, read on the forward strand.
TGGCAGGTGCAGGGACTTCTGCAGCGCGGCGATGTAGGCGGCGTTGGCCTGGTCGTCGGGGTTGTCCGGCACCCTGCGCACGGTCTGGAAGGCCGGCCGGGCGGCGAAGAAGGCCATCACCGCGAACGTCGCCGGCACGACCAGGTCCGGCAGCCGGAAGCGCGTGAGGTCGGGCAGCCCCCACCGGCGGACCACCACGCTCATCACCACCGACAGTACGACCACACCCGCCGCGATGTAGAGCAGCGGGATCTGCGAGCCCCGCGCGTAGTCAAGATACGGGCGGGACATCGTGTATCCCTCGAGCTCGCCCGCGCCGACGCCCACGACGAGCCCGGCGAACAGGGCCGCGCCCGTACGCTTCCGCAGTGCCACCAGCAGGCCCGCGAACGCTACCGCAGGCAGCACGTCGCGCAGCCCGTCGATGCGCACGAGGACCGTCAGCCCGAGCATGAGGCCCCCGAGCAGGGCGGGCAGCCGGCGGTTCGCGCGGACCGCGTCGAGCGTCAGGGCCAGTCCGCCGGACATCAGCACGAGGGCGGCGGTCTCGCTGTAGATCGACCGCGAGATCATCATCATCGGCCAGGTCAGCGCCAGCGCCAGCGCACCGACCGGCGCCCAGCGTGGCCCGATCAGGCGGGCGGTCAGGCCGCCGAACGACAGGACGGCCAGGCCCCCGAGCACCGGCATCGTGGCGAGCATGGCGTACGGGCCGGCGAGGCGGCCGACCGGCGCCAGGATCATCGGGGTGCCCGCCATGAACTGCGGCCAGAGCACGCCACCGCGCTGGTAGAACGCCGGGCTGCCGAACGACAGCGCGGGGTCGGCGCCGCCGAACGCCTGCTGGAGCGCGTGGATCGGCAGCGACCCGTGGCCGGCCAGCCAGGTGGCGAAGTTGAAGTACGACGCGGGGTCGCGGCGCACCACGATCTGCTGGGAGTACGTCGCGAGCTGCATCGCGCAGAACGCCACCGCGACGGCGAGCAGCGCGGCCACCGTCCACCACGAACCCGATCGGCCACCGCCGGTCTCCGGCGGGCGCACGGCCCGCAGGCCGAACGTCAGCACGAGCGCGGCCACCGGGACGAACAGCGCGATCGCGGGCAGGGGCGTGAACACTCCGGCCATGAGCAGCGGCAGGGCGACGCCCAGCCAGGAGACCAGCACCAGCGCGGGCACGAGGGTCAGGCGCGCGAGGTAGTGGCCCGCCCGGGACACGCCCGGCTCATCGCCCGTCGTGTCGGCGGCCGGGGTGTCACGGCGCGAACCCCAGTCGTCGGTCTCGCAGGTGTTCACGCGGCACCTCGGCGGCTCAGCGGCCGGGGCCGTACGGTGTGCGGTCCGTCGCCCGGCGCCGGTCCGAACGCGACGCGGTGACCTCGCGGGGAATCGAGCCGGTGGTTGTACCGCAGCTGCACAGCGTGACCCTACCAATGGTTCGTTGCCGACCATGAGCCATGGTCAGGCGCGTGTTTCGCGGGTGACCGCAGCGGCCCCGCGCACCGGTCCGCCGACCGGCGCGACCAGTCAGGCTAGAGCAATCGATGGTGCGGCCCGCGCCCAGAAGACGCGATCGATCTCCCGTCGGGCGGGACACCCGCCTCCATCCTGGTGGCACGCTCGCACGTGCCGGGCCGTCTGCCTCTAGTCTTCACTTTCATGTCGCATCCCGTTGACCTGCTGCGTCGGGCCCTGGCCGCCGAACCCTCCCGTCCCCTCGTCACCTTCTACGACGACGCCACCGGCGAACGCGTGGAGTTCTCGGTGAAGACCTTCGACAACTGGGTGGCCAAGACCGCGAACCTCCTCCTCGACGGGCTCGGCGCCGAGCCGGGCGCCAAGGTGGTGCTCGCGCTGCCGCTGCACTGGCAGACCGCCGTCTGGCTGTTCGCGTGCTGGTCGGCCGGGCTCACCGCGGTGCCGGTGCCGGTCACCACGGCTGAGAGCGGCATCCCCGCCGACGCCGACATCGTGGCGGCGGCGCCGGACCGCCTGGACGCGGCCCTCGCGACGGGGGCCGAGGTGGTCGGCCTGTCACTGCACTCGCTCGGTGCTCCGCTCGGCGCGTGCCCGCCCGGGGTCACCGACTACGCGGTCGAGGTGCGCGCCTACGGCGACCGGTTCGGCGCGTCCGTGTCGCCGGACGCTCCCGCGGTCGAGGTCGGCGGTGAGATCATGACCGGGGCGGAGCTCGTCGCGGCGGCCGAGGCGCTGGGTCTCCCCGACGGGACACGGATGCTGACCACTGTGTCCTACGCCACACGGGAGGGCCTGCTTTCGGGACTGATCGGCCCCCTGGCATCGCAGGGATCAGTAATAATCTGCCAAAATCCGGACGAAGCAAGGCTG
>DASQPY010000526.1:0-4655 GCA_035643735.1 Actinoallomurus sp.
TGAGCGGGATGGCGAAGATCGAGCCGGCCTGCCACTCGAACGTGACCTCGGCGCCGGCGTCGTTCCAGACCTTCGTGGACCCCTGCCCGTCGAGGACGAGGATCATCTCCTCGAAGAGCTGCCGCTGCGGTGCCAGCATGCCGCCCGCCGGGATCTCGCACACGTAGCAGTCGTTCGACGTGCGGGTGGCCTCGTGGTTGATGAACACGCCTTGTCCGCCACGCCGCGCCCAGGGCTTGAGCTCAACCGTACGCAGGTCCGCGACGTAGTGGGCGGCGATGATGTCCAGCCCCTCGTCGGCGACCCAACGGGTGTAGGGGGAGTCCTTCTCGGTCTTGAATTTCGCCGCGAAATCGTCCTTGACGAGCGCGTCGCCGGCCATGCATCAGCCCTTCCTCATGGGCCGGACGTGACGACTCGAGCCGGTGGCCGGCGAGGTCACATTCCGGAGTGAGCAATTGGTATGACCATAAGTCCAATTATCGATCAATGTCAACATGTCCGAGCTGTTACGCGAGCCCGTCGCGACGCTCCTTGCCCTGGTCCGCCACCGCCCGGGCGGCCACCGCGGCGGCCTCCGGATCGAGATAGCGGCCGCCGCGCTCGACCGGCGCCAGATCCTCGTCAAGGTCGTAACGCAGAGGAATGCCGGTGGGGATGTTCAGCGACAGGACCTCCTCCGGGCTCAGACGGTCCAGGTGCGCGACCAGGGCGCGCAGCGAGTTGCTGTGCGCCACCACCAGCACCGTCTTTTCGGCACGCAGGTCGGGCACGATGACGTTGTACCAGTAGGGCAGCAGGCGGGCGATGACGTCGGCGAGGGATTCGGTCCGTGGCATGAGGGCGCGGGCCGGCCCGGCGTATCGCGGGTCATTCGCGACCTGCCACTCGTCGTCGGGCCCGATCGGCGGTGGCGCCGCGTCGTAGGACCGGCGCCAGAGCCGGAACTGCTCCTCGCCGTACTCCTGGACGATCGTCGTCTTCTCCCTGCCCTGGAGCGCGCCGTAGTGGCGTTCGTTGAGCCGCCAGTGCCGTCGGGACGGAACCCAGGCCCGCCCGGCCGCCGCGAGGACGAGGTTGCCGCTGCGTACCGCACGCGTGAGCAGGGAGGTGTGCACCACGGTCGGCGGCAGCCCGGCCTCGCGCAGCATCCGCCCTGCGCGCCGTGCCTGCTCCTCACCGAACGGCGTGAGATCGACATCGACCCACCCGGTGAACAGGTTCTTGGAGTTCCATTCGCTTTCGCCGTGGCGAAGCAGAAGCAACGTCGTCACGGTCAGATGACCGCCGACTCCGTCGACTCGGGGGCGAACAGCTCCTCGGGTGTCCAGGCCCGCTTGGACAGGCCCTGCTCATGGTGGTACCTGAGGAAGGTGGCCAACGTGTCGCGGTTGCCGTCGAGCCCGTAGGACCAGAAGTCCTTGCCCATGAGGTCGCGCGCCTCCTCCAACTGCGGGATCAGCCAGGGCAGCATGAACCGCAGCGCGGAGGTGTCATAGACGGTGCCGTACGCCTCGCTCTTGGCCGCCAGCAGGGCCTTGTACAGCGACTGGGCGACCCAGGGGTGGCGGTCGTAGACATCGCGCCGGATCACGACCACGTGCATGATCGGGAAGATGCCCGTCGCCGCGTAGTAGTCCTTCTCGGCGGCGACGACGTCGGAGAACACGCGCCGCACCCGGGGGTCGCCGGCGACGAACGGACTCGGCACGCGTGGGGTGCACAGGGCGTCGATCTCACCCTCGGCCAGCATGGCGGCCAGCGTCCTGTCCTCGGGGATCCGGCTGATCCGCAGCGAGTCCGGCAGGTCGACGCCCGCCTTCTCGATGCGGCCGGCCGTCTCCTGCCCGCCCGTGAGGTAGCTGACCGAGTCGAAGGGGACCCCGTGCCGGTCGCCGAGGATGCCGCGCATCCACACGCAGGCGGTGAGCTGGTACTCCGGCGTGCCGATCACCTTGCCGCGCAGGTCCTCCGGCGAGGAGATCCCCGCGTCGGCGTTGCAGTACAGCGATCCGTGCCGGAACATCCGGGAGGTGTAGACCGGCAGGGCGACGAACGGCGAGGCCCCGGGGTCGTCGGCACGCAGCGACAGGACGTAGGAGGACAGCGACATCTCCGCCACCTCGAACTCCTGGTGCCGCATCATGCGGAAGAACGTCTCCTCGACGGGCAGCCGCAGGTAGGTCAGGTCGATCCCGTCGGGGCGGATCGTCTCCTCGGCGAGGGCCCGCGTCCGGTCGTAGTCGCCACAGGCGAAGGTGAGATGCAGCCTGGCCATGGTCCTACCTGCCTTCTGAAGTCAGCCGTGCGTGCAGACGAGGGTAGACGCGCCGGACGTTGGTCTCGAAGATCTGGTGCCGCTGCTCGTCGGTGAGGTCGGCGCGGTCGAGGTAACGCTTGGTGTCGTCCCAGGCGATGCCGGTCTCGGGATCGACGCCGCGGACCGCGCCGAGCATCTCGGAGGCGAACAGGATGTTGTCCGTGCCGACGACCCGGTGCAGCAGGTCGATGCCGGGCTGGTGGTACACGCAGGTGTCGAAGAAGACGTTCCTCATGATGTGCTCCGCCGGGTCGGGACGGCCCATCCGGACGGCGAGGCCACGGTAGCGGCCCCAGTGGTAGGGCACCGCGCCGCCCCCGTGCGGGATGACGAACCGCAGGGTGGGGAAGCGGTCGAACAGGTCCGCCTGCACGAGCTGCATGAACACCGAGGTGTCGGCGTTGAGGTAGTGCGCGCCGAGGGTGTGGAAGGCCGGGTTGCAGGACGTCGAGACGTGGATCATCGCCGGGACGTCCAGTTCCACCATCGTCTCGTACAGGGGGAACCAGTACGCGTCGGTGAGTGGCGGCGAGGTCCAGTGCCCGCCGGACGGGTCGGGATTGAGGTTGCACCCGACGAAGCCGAGGTCCACCACGCACCTGCGGAGTTCGGCCGACGCGTCGTCCAACGTGCCGCCGGGCGTCTGCGGCAGCTGGCAGACGCCGGCGAAGTGCCGTGGGAACAGCTCGACCACCCGGTGGACGAGGTCGTTGTTCACTCTCGCCCATACGCGTGCGGTCTCCTGGCCGGGCACGTGGTGCTCCATTCCGGAGGCCCTCGGGGAGAAGAGCATCACGTCGCCGCCCCGCTCCCGCAGCACCTTCAGCTGATGGTCCTGCACGCTCTCGCGGATCGCGTCGTCGCCGATGACGGGTGGCGCGGGTACGGACAGGGAGGCGTCGGCGAGGCGGGCGAGCTGTGCGTCGCGGAACGCCTGGTGCTGCGGCGGGGTCGTGGTGTAGTGCCCATGACAGTCGATGATCATCGGTGCGTGTGTCCTCGTTCCTGGTGGCGGTTCAGTCCTCCGGAGCGTGGTCGACGTACGTCAGCCCCTTGCTCGCGAGCCGCTCCCGCATGGCGTTGACGTCGAGGCCGAGTTCACCTCGCGCATAGCGCTCACGGAGCCCGGCCTCCTTCTCCTCCCGCGCCCGCGACGCTTTGAGCACCTCCGCCGCGCGGCGGCGGGGGACGAGCACGACCCCGTCGTCGTCGGCGACGATCACGTCGCCCGGCTCGACGTGCTGTCCGGCGCAGACCAGACCGACGTTGACGTCGCCCAGAGTCTCCTTCACCGTCCCGAACGCGCAGACGTGCCGCGCCCACACGGGAAAGCCCATCTGCTCGAGTTCGGCGACGTCACGGCAGCCGGCGTCGATGACCAGCCCGCGTACGCCGTGTGCGGCGGCCGACGTCGCCAGGAGATCGCCGAAGTAGCCGGCCTCGGAGGGGGACGTGGGCGCGACCACGAGGACGTCACCCTCCCGGCACTGCTCCACCGCGACGTGGATCATCCAGTTGTCTCCCGGTGGCACGCTCACCGTCACCGCGGTCCCGGCGATGTGCGCGCCACGGTAGACGGGGCGCAGCGCCGACGCGAGCAGACCGGTGCGTCCCTGGGCCTCGTGGACGGTGGCCACGCCGAACCCGCCGAGGGCGTCGACCGTCGCCAGGTCCGTACGGTGAGGGTTGCGGACGACGACGTTCACGCGTCCTCCCAGGGAAGCAGCGAGACGTGGAGGGCGTCCGCGACGCCCTCGCCGCCGACGGTACGGATGGCGCGGTCGGTGTCCTTCAGCCCGAAGGAGTGGGTGCTCAGCTTCTCCAGCGGGAAGCGGCCGGAGGCGAGCTGTTCGAGGGCGAGCTCGCAGGAGCGGTAGCCGTGACCTCGTGCGCTCTTGAGGCTGATCGCCTTCTCGGTGAGCTTCTTGAGGGGGAAGTCGGGGAAGGCGGCCACCTCGCCCTGGACGACCATGGTGCCCTCGCGGCGCTTCAGCGCGTCGACGCCGAGCAGGACCGGGGCGGTACCGGCGCCGGCCGTGCAGTCCAGCACGACGTCGACCCCCCGGCCGCCGGTGATCTCCAGCACCCGCTGGAGGGGGTCCTCCCGCGTGACGTCGATGACGTGGTCGGCGCCCAGCTCCTGGGCCAGGGCGAGCCGTGCGGCGTCGCGCGTCGTGCCGGTGACGATGATGAGCGAGGCGCCCGCCTGCTTGCAGGCGACGACCTGGGAGAGCCCCTGCTGCCCGGGGCCCTGGATGAGCACTGTCGAGGCATAGCCGACGCCGGCGGTGACCAGGGCCCACTCGATGCCGTTCGACAGCGGCGTCACCAGGCC
>DASQPY010000527.1:0-3789 GCA_035643735.1 Actinoallomurus sp.
CAGTAGCCGGACAACTCCTGGCATGGGGACCTTCCCGGTGACGGAGCCGCCGCCGGCGGCGGCTTCGGGGGAGGTGTCTGATCCGATGCCGTTCATGGTGGCGCGGAGCAGGGACGAGGCGCACCTCTATCTCGACCTGCACCCATGCGACGAGTACGGTTCGGCCGACACGACCTGGGACAGCGCGCTGGTCGTCGTCGACGGGGAGATGGCCAATCGCTACGCGGGTACGTGCGGCGGCTGCGGGACGAACCGGCAGTTCTGGTTCGGCCTGCCGGAACGCGAAACCATGCCGGAGGGATTTCCCACGTTCGGCGGTCCTGAGCCGTCACAGCTGCTGGACGCGGGACAGTGGCGATGGGTGGCCGATCTCACCTCCGGCGAGCTCCCGGCGGGCGACCCCGACGAGGCACGGCGCTCGCTCGCCATCGCGGCGGCGGCGGTGGAGGAGGTCGTCAAGTTCATCCCCTCCGGAGAGGACGAGGTGCCGCAGCGGGCGTTCTGGTCCGAACAAGGACGGCAGGCATACGAGGCCGAGCCGTCGAGGTTCACGCTGACGCGGCGGCCGGCGGCACGGACCGCCTATCGTGATCAGGCGGAAGAATACCCGGGGGAGAAGGCGTCAGAGCGTGACTGAGACGGTGCCGTACGCGAGAACGCTGGTGGAGGCCTACCTTTACAACAGCCTCACCACGTCCGCGGAGGGGTTGGGTGAGGACGTGCCGCGCGATCCCCGCGCGGCGACGACCCTGACGGAGGGCCAGGACGCCTGGACGCTGCGCTATGAGGGAGGCGGGCGCCAGATCGAGCTACTCGTGCGCTACGAGACCGAGGACGAGGCGAGACGGGCCGACCTGAGGTTCGGCTCCGGGGTCTCCGAACTGATCGACGCGGGGCAGTGGCTGCAGGTCGCCGCCGTCTACGCGCGCCGCGCGCTGCGCGAGGGCCTGTTCTACGCCCAGAACCCGACCGGCGCCGAGTGTTTCCAGGGCATCGTGGAGGGCTGGGAGCTCGCACGTGACGCGACCGTCGAGGCGGCGAAGTTCCTGCCCTCCGGCGTCGACGAGGTGCCCGCCACCGCGATCTGGACGCCGATGGGAGCGACCGCGCGCCAGGAGTCCCCGGAGCGGTTCACCCGGGACCGGATCGAGCGCGACATCGCCTTCTGCCAGCAGAGCCTCGATGACTTCCGGCGGCTGCACGGCGCCCCTTAGGGCCTGTCTCGAAGCCTCGCTGTCCTACCGCGCGACGCCCAGACGACGCCTGGCGTGACCCGCTTCGAGAACAGCGCGCTCCCGTGGTTCGAGCTGCCGCGATCGTTCCCGAGCCGATGGTCCCGCGGTTCAGAACCGTGACACCTCGCGTACGTCGATGCTCGTGGCCTTGCGTGCGAGCATGAAGGCGGTGCCGGCGGCGAGTGCCAGTGCGGCGATCGCCGCGACGGCCAGCTCCAACACGGTCGGCGGCCGGCCGATGCCCGCGCCGACGCCGCTCGTACGGCCCTGCAGGTCGATCAGCCGGGTGGACATGGCGAGGCCGCCTCCGATGCCGGCGATCACCGCGATCAGCGCGAGCAAGCTGGTGCCGGCGACGAGCGTGGTGGTGACCTGACGTGGGGTCAGGCCCATGGCGCGCAGCACGACGATGTCGCGCAGGTGGTCGCGCAGCCCGACCGACGCCGCGGTCAGCAGGTTCGCCGCCCCGATCAGCGCGAGGACGATGAGCAGCCCGAAGATCACCAAGCGGACGATGACCAGTCGTTTTGCCGGATTCTGTGCGGCCTGAAGGTCCAGCCGGTTCTCCGACTCCCGCAACAACCGTGTCCGTACGGTGTCCACCGGCGCGCCGTGCCGCAGGACGATCCGGTACGACAGCGTCGACGTGTCGATCCCGGACTGCTGGAGCGTGTCCAGGCCGAAGGACAGGACCTGTCCGCTCAGTGACGGCTCGATTGTGCGCCCCACGATGTGAATGATCACTGGGACGCCGCTGAGCGTGAGCCGTACGCGGTCGCCCACGTGAACGTGGAGGAGGTCGAGCAGCCCCTGACCGGCGACCGCCTCGCCGGGACGCGCGTACATCCGCCCGTCGTGGACCGGGAACGGATAGGGCTGCTTGGACGTGCCGAGGGCCCGGGCCTGGATCGTTCGGGTCTGCCCGGGAAGCAGCGCGTTCGTCTGAAACTCGGGGTACACCGTGGCCACGTCGCGATCGGCGGCGATGATGGCGGCGGCCGCGTAGTCGGACACCCCGACCGGCCGGGCGACCAGCGCGCCGGCCAGGCCGATCTGCTCGGGGTGGTCCTCGAAGTTGTCGAGGGTCGACCAGCAGCCGAGGGCGATCGTGACCATCACCATGGGGATGGCCAGGCCCCCGATCGTCATGACCGCGCGCATCCGGCGGGTGAAGGCGTCACGGGCGCCGAGGACGAGCGCCGGCGGCAGCCGTACGAGCAGTGCCACGCGCGCGAAGCGCGACAACCGGCCGCTCGGCGGCACCGCGGTGACCGTGCTGGTCGGCGACACGCGACTGCCCTGCCAGGCGGGCAGCAGCGTCGCCACCGTCACGCTCAGCACGGTGGCGGCCGCGATCAGGGCCAGCCGGCCCAGCGACAGCGGTGCCGACGCCGTTCCGGTGACGGAGCCGAAGAGCCGCTGGGACAGCGAGGAGCCGGTGAGCACCGAGCCGGCGAGGATGCCCAGCACAACCCCGGCGATGCCGAGACAGGTCTGCTCCAGAATGAGCATCCGTCTGATCTGGGCCGGCGTGAAGCCGAGCGCCTTCAGCAGGGCGAGGTCCTGGAGCAGGGAGAGGATGCGCCCTCCGGTCGCGTTGCCGATGGCCAGCGCGGCGGCGATCAGCGCGACCACGCCGAACATGCCCAGCAGCAGGCCCAGCAGGCGGCTGTCCACCTCCATCGAGGCGCGCGCCTGCTGCCAGGTCGACGCGCGGTCCACATGGTCGCCGCCGAGAACCGTGACCACGTGCTGCACGAAGAAGTCGCTGGCGCTCGGGTCCGCCAGCCGCAGGCCGACAAGCAGCTGGGTGGAGCCCGATCCCGGTTCGACCGCGCTCACGGTCCCCGGAAGCGCCCAGACGAGCCCGGGCGTCACCGCCGGGTAAGGGCCCTGGCTGGCGTCGTCGGCGACACCGATCATCCGGAGGCGGTGCCCTTTCGCGTCGAGACCCCGGACGTTGAGGGTGTCGCCCACGCTGACGCGCAGCACACGGGCGAGGGTGCGTTCGAGCACCACCCCGTCGGGCCTGGACGGGTCGAGCCACCGGCCCTTGGCGAGAACCGGCCGGCCGACCTCGGGCATCTCGCTGCCCATCGCCCGGAGTTCGAGCGGCGCTCGCTGTCCCTGCTGTACCGCCGTCGCGCTCGCGGTCCGGTACGGGCCCGAGACGCCGGTGACTCCGTCCATGTGCGACAGCGGGCTGAGGTCGGTGCCGGGGAGGGCATGGATCCAGACGTGTGCGCCGTCGGAGCGGGCGAACACCCCCTTCCACGGGTCCATCGCGCCCGCCAGCATGGTGATCGCCAGGATCAGCGCCGTGACGACGCCGGCCACGACGCTCACCGAGAGCAGCGCCTGGCCCGGGCGGGCGCGGAGGTCGGCGCGTATCCAGCGGATGATGGCGTGCACGGCGTCAGAGATCCAAGATCGAGCCGATGGTGTTCTTCTTGTCATGCGTCGGCGTGACCGAGGCATCGTCAACGATCATGCCGTCGAAAAGAGAGATCACCCGGTCGGCGGCGCTGGCGACTCGCGCGTCATGGGTGACGAG
>DASQPY010000528.1:0-11508 GCA_035643735.1 Actinoallomurus sp.
CGATGGGCGCGGCCCGGCGGGTCCTGGACTCGCCGCGCTGGCTGGCGGTGGCCCAGCAGTCGGCCGGCCGCCTGCGACGCTGGACCCCGCGCCGCCTGCCCGGCCCGCTGTCGGCCTGGTCCGACACCCGAGACGTTCCCCGGCCCCCGAAGGAGTCCTTCCGCCAATGGTGGGCGAACCGATGAGCTCCCGGAGGAGCATCCTGGCCCGCGTACGGTCGGCGCTGAAGGACGTGCCACGCGCGGAGGGTCCGGAGGACTTCACGGTGCCCCGCGAGTACGAACGCACCCGCTCGGGTCCGGACGTGGTCGAGCTGCTGGTGGACCGCCTGGTCGACTACAAGGCCCAGGTCCACGAGGTGGACGACATCGGCACCGCCGTCGACGAGGCCTTGGCCCGCCGAGGCGCCCGCCGCCTGGCGATCCCCGCCGGCGTGCCGTCCTCGTGGCTGGGCGAGTCGGAGGTGATCCGCGACGAACCCCCGCTGCCGAACGTCGAACTGAGCGGCTTCGACGGCGTCCTCACCGGCTGCGCGGTGGCGATCGCCGAGACCGGCACGATCGTCCTGGACGGAGGCCCGGAACAGGGTCGCCGCGCCCTGACCCTGGTGCCGGACTACCACCTGTGCGTCGTCCGCCGCGACCAGATCGTCCGCACGGTCCCCGAGGCCATCGACCGCCTCGACCCGTCCCGCCCGCTGACCTGGATCAGCGGCCCGTCGGCGACGAGCGACATCGAACTGAACCGCGTCGAGGGCGTCCACGGCCCCCGCACGCTGGAGGTCCTCATCATCCCCTGAGCCGACACCACCCTCGCCGCTTCGGGTACTCCGCCGCGCGGACCGATGCGTCCAGTGCAGGTCGGGACCGGTCCGGCACGCACAGGCGCGTTCGACGCGGCGGGGCGCGGCGTCCATGGTTTCGCGTGACTTCCTCGCCCGGCCGGCCGATCGGCTTCCTGCCGATCCCGTCATCGACTCCTATCTCGCCGTTCTGGACGAGGCGCTCCTGGGCACGGGCGACGCGGAGTTCTGTCGGCCTGCGGCGGGGGGCCGTTCACCCGCGTCAACACAACGGCGTTTACGGCACCGAGCAACACCGCACGGGCGATGGCCACCAGGTGTCGTGGGCTCACGGCAGCGGGGGAGCCTTGCGGGCGATGCCCCGGTACGTGGCGACGTCGTAGCGCCGCTCGCTCTCGTCCAGCTTGGCGTGGGTGGCCTCGATGACGTCGATGCCCAGCGTGTCGGCCAGGCGGAACAAATAGGTGGCGACGTCGGCCACCTCCGCTCGTACGCGGGCGCCGGCCGCCTCGTCCTCCATGACCCGCGCGGACTCCTCCGGGGTGAGCCACTGCAGCTCCGCCAGGAGTTCACCCGCCTCGCCGGCCAGGGCCATGGCGAGGTTCTTGGGCGTGTGGAACCGCTCCCAGTCGCGGGCCGCGACCAACTCCCGGAGCCGGAGGGTGAGTTCTTCGATCGGCGTTGTCACAGAGCCACCGTACGACTGGCGGAGCCGGACCCTGGGTACGGTCGCGGCGTGGACTGGAGCCCAGGGCCTGTCTCGAAGTCCCGCTGTCCTGCTGCGCGACGCCCAGACGACGCCTCGCCCCGTTGTCGTCGGTCGCCGGCCGACACCAGGCCGACTCCCTCCTCCGCCTTACGACGCGCCGCCTGGACGCCGCTCGCCACGGACGAGGACTTCGAGACAGGCCCTCGTGTGCCGCCGGCCCGTGCGTCGCGGCACACTGAGTCCTATGGCTGAGTTCGACGAGCTGCGAGGGGAGGAATGGCGCCGGCTGCTGGCCGCGGCTCGTCGAAGGCTGGACAAGACCGGTGGAGAGGTCACCGGCTCCGTCGCGCTCGCCTATCCCTCCGACCAGGAACTGCGGGTCGTCGAGCGGATCACCGGCCGCGACGTCCTCTCCAACCGGCCCGCCGTCACGCTGACCGCGCTGGACGGCGCGCTGCGCGAGGCGTACGGCGTGGGCCTCTGCAAGGCGCTGGCGTGGCTCGACCGGCCCGGGCAGCCCGCGGACGTACGGTCGGCGCTGGAGGCCGCGATGCGCTGCCGGTACGCGGGAGAGGGCTGGTTCACGGGCTGGCTCGGCGGGCTCTCCCGCGACGGCACGGTCAGGCGCCTGGTCCGGAACGGCGAGGGTGATCTGCTCGGCTGGGCGGCGGCGGTGCTCGACCGGCTGCCCGCCAAGGACGTGCCGCTGCCGGTACTCGCCGAATGGGCGACCGGCGACGCGACCGCCCTGTCCGGCAAGCCGCTGGCAGGTCTGGTCATGCGAGCGCTCGTGCTCTGGCAGGGCGCGCCACCGCCGGTGGGCCGTCAGGACGAGCGCCGGGTCTGGAGCGACGCCGGAGTGCTCGCCGACGACCTGTCCAGCCAGGTGCTGGTGCTCGGCCTGCGGGCACGTGAGCAGAACGCCGTCGCCGGTTGGCTGGACGACGCCGCGTCCGCGGCCATCCCGTTCCGGCTCACGCTGCAGCAACTGATGACAGCGCCGGTCACACCACGTACGGATGAGGTCTTCGTCTGCGAGAGTCCGGTCGTGCTGCGTGCGGCGGCGGCCGAACTCGGGGCGGGCAGTGCCCCGCTCGTCTGCACGGAGGGCCGTCTGTCCGCGGCGTGTGACCGGCTGCTCAGCGCGGCGGCCGGGGCCCGGATCCGGTGGCGCAACGACTTCGACTGGCCCGGCCTGCGGATGACCGCGGCCGCGACCGAGCGCTACGGCGCGGCCCCGTGGCGTATGAGCACCGAGGACTACCTCGAAGCGCTGGAGACCGGGACCGGGGACCCGCTGGAGGGCACCCGCACGGCCGCCCCCTGGGACGCACGCCTCACGACGACGATGGCCCGCGAACACCGGGCCGCCCGGGAGGAATGGCTGCTCCCGGCCCTTCTCGCCGATCTTCGCCAGGGAGCCTAGGGCCGGTGCCGCCATACGGTTCACCGTCACCGCACGAGGGCGCGAGGCCGTCCGTCCGGCCATCGCCACCGTCAAGGCGCTCCTGGAGCGCCTCCCGGCCCCGCTGGGAGGCCAGGACGATCCGCGCGGGCCGTGGAGTTCGTCCGCGACCTGGCGACCCTCCTGGACGCCCCACTCGGTCGCCCTGACCGGCGGCGGTGGCAGGACGGACGGCCTTCACCCACGCTGCTCATCGGAGAGGAGCCGGCCGGCTGGTGCACGGCCGGCATCGCCGCGCTGGAGACCGTCTCCCGCGGCAGGTCCGGGCACCACGCGCCGGAGGATCGCCGAGAGAGATCGCCGCCGAGTGTCGGCATGGGCGGACCGGCACGGCCTCAGGCAGGGCGATGGCGACCGCCATGGCCCGCGGCGCCCCCGGCTACCCCTCGTCCAGGGAACCGTCCCAGGCCCAGGCGAGGGCGCGGGGCAGGCCCCAGTGGCCGAGCGGGGTCAGGCGGCGGTGCTCGTCCAGGGCGCCGACGGCCTCCCAGACCGGGACCATCAGGCCGAAGGCGAACTCGATCGGCTCACGGTCGTCGGCCTCGTAGGAACCCTCGATCTCCGGGCACTTGTCGGCGAGCTGGAAGAGGTCCTCCGCCCACGCGCGCGTGCCGACGCCCGCACGAGCGAGGCCGATCATCGCGCCCGCCCAGTCGCCGTGCTGCAGGGTCATCAGGGAGGTCTCCTCGTGACTCCCCAGCCCTGACTCGCCGTTCATCGACACGAGCGCACCGGCCGCCTGGATCCACAGGGTCTCGTCGTCGGCCGGAGGCTGCTTGCCCCAGTCGGCCGCGGCGGCGAGGTGGCGGTGCGGCCACTCGGTCAGTTGGGTGCGGATGCGCTGGGCCGCCTCGGCCAGTGCCTCTTCGGGGACCCGCGCCTCGACGACGTCGGGAAGTGCCTCGCGGAGCAGGTCGACCGCCGCGCGGTCGGCCTCCTGCCATTCGTTCAGGAACCCCTCGGCGTCGAAGTCCATCAGGTCGTCGTAGCCTTCGACGTCGGGCGGTCGTGTGACGTTCTGATTGGTGTCACTCACGCCTAACGACTGTAGTGGCGTTCGGGCCATGCTGCGTGCGGCCTGAACCGGCCGTTTTCTACGGCCCGGGGCGAAGTAGCGGGAACGGGATGGTGTCGCGGATGTTGCGGTCGGTAAGGGTCATGATGAGCCGGTCGACACCCATGCCCATGCCGCCGGCGGGCGGCATGCCGTACTCCAGGGCACGCAGGAAGTCCTGGTCAAGGTCCATCGCCTCGGGGTCGCCGCCGGCCGCGAGCAGTGACTGGGCGGTCAGGTTGCGGCGCTGGACGATCGGGTCGATCAGCTCGGAGTACGCGGTGCCGAGTTCGAGGCCGAACACGATCAGGTCCCACTTTTCGGCAAGGCACGGCGAGTCGCGGTGTGGCCGGGTCAGCGGTGAGGTGGCCGCCGGATAGTCGCGGACGAACGTCGGGGAGCGCAGCGAGGACTCCACCAGCGTCTCGAACAGCTCCTGGGTGAGCTTTCCCTGTCCCCATTCGGGATCGTGGTTGAGCCCCACCCGGTCGGCGTGTTTCTGCAGGGTGCGCAGCGAGGTCGTGGGGGTGACCTGTTCGCCCAGAGCCTCCGAGACCGAGTCGTACACGGTGATCTCCCGCCACGGCTCGGCGAGGTCGTACTCCACGCCGTCCCGCACCACGACCGTCCCTCCCGTCCCGGCACGCGCGGACGCGAGGACGAGATCACGGGTGAGCGTCGCCATCGTGTTGTAGTCGCCGTACGGCTCGTAGGCCTCCAGCATCGTGAACTCGGGGTTGTGCCGCGGCGACACGCCTTCGTTGCGGAAGTTGCGGTTGATCTCGAAGACCTTGCCGACCCCGCCGACGAGCAGCCGCTTGAGGTAGAGCTCGGGCGCGATCCGCAGGTAGAGGTCCAGGTTGTAGGCGTTCATCCGGGTGGTGAACGGCCGGGCGGCGGCACCGCCGTGCACCGGCTGCAGCATCGGCGTCTCGACCTCGAGGTAGCCGTGCTCCCGCAGATGGTCGCGCAGGGACGTCACGACGTCGCCGCGGAGCCGCAGCATGCGCCGCGCGTCGTCGTTGACGATGAGATCGACGTGCCGCTGGCGGACCCGTGACTCTTCGGTCAGCGAGCCGGGCAGGTATGCGGGGAGCGGGTGCAGGCACTTGGCGGTGAGCTCCCAGGAGGCCACGAGCACCGACAGCTCACCCGTACGGGAGGTGATGACCTCGCCGCGCACGCCGACCTGGTCGCCCAGGTCGACGAGCTCCTTCCAGCGCCGCAGCGAGTCCGGCCCGACGGAGTCGGCCGCCAGCATCAGCTGGATGTCGCCGGACTCGTCGCGGAGCCGTACGAAGACCAGTTTGCCGTGCTCGCGCGCCAGCACGACCCGGCCCGCGACCGCCACGGTCTCGCCCGTGTGCGCGTCGGGCGCCAGCGCCCCGAAGCGCTCGCGTACCTCGGACGCGACCGCCGTACGGTCGAAGCCGAGAGGGTACGGGTCGATGCCGGCCTCGCGCAGGCGCTCCAGCTTCTCGTGGCGGACGCGTTCCTGCTCGGTCAGGCGCCGTGCGGGCAGCCGTGCCGCCTCCGCGGACTCCTCGATCTTCTTGATCTTGGTGACCAGCGTGGGCGACGGCGACGGCGTGTCCAGCCGCGGCTTGAACAGCGTCGGCAGGAAGCCCTCGGCCCGTGCGGCGGCGAGCCCGATACGTACGAGGTCGCGGCTCTGCGGGAAGCACATGAAACGCGGCGTCCACACCGGGTTGTACTTGGCGTTGGCCAGGAACAGCGACTCCAGCTGCCAGAACTTCGAGGCCACCGACAGCAGGTGGTACGCCAGCCGCGAGATCGGGCCGGCGCCGATCGCCGAGCCGCGCTCGAACACCGACCGCAGCATCGCGAAGTTCAGCGAGACCCGGGTGACCCCGACGGCGGCGGCGTTCTCGGCGAGCTTGGCCACCATGAACTCGTTGAGGCCGTTCTCCGCGTCGCGGTCGCGGCGCATCAGGTCGAGGGAGAGGCCCGGCCGGCCCCAGGGGACGAAGCTCAGCAGTCCACGGCGCTCGCCCGCGCCGTCGAACGCCTCGACCATCACGCAGCGCTCGTCGGTCGGGTCGCCGAGGCGTCCCAGTGCCATCGAGAAGCCGCGCTCGGTGTGGCCGTCGCGCCATCGGTCGGCGTCCGCGATCAGCTCGGACATCTCCTCGCGGCTGATCGCGCCGTGCCGGCGGATGCGCACGGTGTACCCCGCGCGCTCGACCCGGCGTACGGCCTGGCGCACCTGCCGCATGTCGCGGCCGTCGAGGTTGAAGTCGCGCAGGTCCAGGATCGCCTCGTCGCCGAGTTCGAGGGCGTCGAGCCCGCAGCGGCCGAACGCCGCGGCGGCGCGCTCGCTGGCGCCCAGCACGCCGGGGATCCAGGCGTGCGCCCGGCACTCGGCGAGCCAGGCGCTGATGGCGGCGTCCCACGCCTCCGGGTCGCCGAGCGGGTCGCCGCTGGCCAGGCTGACCGAGCCCTCGACCCGGTAGGCGATGCCGGCCCGGCCGTTCGGGGACAGGATGACGTCCTTGTCGCGGCGGAGGGCGAAGTAGCCGAGAGAGTCGCGGTCGCCCCACTCGGCCAGGAAGGCGCGCGCGGGCAGCTCCTCGTCGGGCGTGAGCACGGCGAGCCGCCGTCCCGGGCGGAAGAGCGCCCACACGGTGGTCACGAGTAGTCCGCTGCCGAGGATGCCGAGGATGCCATCGACCCAGATCGGCACGTTGACCTCGAGGTCCCAGCCGTTGTCGCCGGCACCCAGGAGCGTCTGCAGCCCGGCGTAGGCCAGATGGGTCCAGGCGGGGCCGCGGTGGTCGCGGTCGGTCAGGAAGACGAGCGTGTTGCCGATGACGCCGCCGACGACCACGAGCACCGAGGCGACCACGAGCGCGAGCCGCCGGTTGGCGCGGTCCGGCAGCGCGTAGAACTCCTTGCGCGCGGCGACCAGCAGGGCGACGACGAGACCGAAGGCGCCCGCCGTGATCAGCTCGCCCCAGCCACCCCAGTCCGACAGGCCGGCCAGGGCCCAGACCGCGAAGAACAGCAGGAACAGCACGACGCTGATCCGCCACGCGGCCCGCTTGCGGCGGCGGACGCCGACCGACACCAGGATCAGCAGCAGGCCGTACGGCAGGCTCGGGTACCAGCCGAAGTAGTTGATGGAGCGCAGCACCCAGACGTTGAACATCCACTCGATCAGGCCGTAAGAGAGCCAGGCCAGGACAGAAAGGACACCGGAGATGCGGAGGTACCAGAAGAGGACGGTCGGCACGGTTTCGATCGCCCGCCGGGTCACCGATTCGCCCGCACCCGACACCTTCGTCGCCATGTCGCTCCTGAGATCGCGCGCCATATTCTTTCTTTGTACCGGTGATTGGGTGTGCGTCAGGCCAACGAAAGCCCTCGCGGTGGGTATCGTGGGCGAACTATGCCGGAAAACCCCCTTCTTGCGCAGCGCTATCGCCTGCTCACCGAGGTAGGCCGCGGCGGTATGGGCACCGTCTGGCATGCCCGTGACGAGGTCCTCGGCCGCGACGTCGCGGTCAAGGAAGTGATCCTCCCGCACGGCTTCTCCGACGAGGAGCGCGAGATCCAGCACAAGCGGACGTTCCGGGAGGCGAGGACCGCGGCGCGGCTGAGCCACCCGGGCGTCGTCACCGTCTATGACGTCGTCGAAGAGGACGGACGCCCCTGGATCGTCATGGAGCTCATCCGTGCCAAGTCGCTGCACGAGCAGATCAAGCGGGACGGTGTGCTCGACCCCCGCAAGGTCGCCGACATCGGGCGGCAGATGGCGGGCGCCCTGCGGGTCGCGCACGAGGCGGGCATCCTGCACCGTGACGTCAAGCCGAGCAACGTCCTCGTCAGCGGCTCACGCGCCGTGCTCACCGACTTCGGCATCGCACGGGCGCAGAGCGACGCGACCCTTACCCAGACGGGCATGCTCATCGGCTCGCCGGCCTACATCGCGCCCGAGCGGGCGCGCGGACGGGTCGCCGTACCCGCCTCCGACATGTGGTCGCTCGGCGTGACGATGTACGCCGCGGTGGAGGGCAAGTCGCCGTTCGAGCGCCCGGACGCGATGGCGAGCCTGGTCGCCGTGCTCACCGACGAACCCGAGTCGGCGCCCAATGCCGGGCCGCTGCGGCCGGTCATCGAGGGCCTGCTGCGCAAGGACCCCACCCAGCGGCTGACCGTCGACGAGGTCGCCTCGATGCTCGACCGCATCCTGGCGGGCGACGCGGAGGAGCCCGGCGATGACGCACCGGACGGGGCGACGAGGCGACTGCCCTCCGGCGTCATCACCGCGGTGGACGACACCGATCAGGTACCCGCCGCGGAGCCTCTCGCCGATGCGTTTACCCAGGTGACCACGCCGGACGAGACAAGTGGGGCGGAGCTGGCGGGTTATCCGATCCGTTCGATCGTTATCGTCGCCGTAGTGCTGCTTGTCCTTTTCGGTGTGTTCGTTTTCGCGACATTTAGCTGAATTACTCGGCTAACGCCACCGATCCGTCACCGGCGGTCGGTAAGGTCCTCAGCTATGCCGTTCGGGGAGGGATCGGTGCTCGGACGTCGCTACCGCCTGCTTGGTCAGGTGGGTCGCGGCGGCATGGGCAGGGTCTGGCACGCACACGACGATCTGCTTCACCGTGACGTCGCGGTGAAAGAAGTGATCTTTCCGCCGGGGTTGACCGACTCCGATCGCGAGGTGCTCTACGAGCGCACCCTGCGGGAGGCCCGGTCGGCCGCCCGGCTGTCCCATCCGGGCATCGTGACCGTCCATGACGTCGTCGAGGAGGACGGCCGGCCCTGGATCGTCATGGAGTACGTACGCGCCCGCTCGTTGCAGGAGATCATCGACAGCGACGGCAGGCTGCCGTCCGCCCGGGTCGCCGACATCGGTGTGCAGATGCTCGCGGCACTGCGGGTCGCGCATGCGTCCGGTGTCCTGCATCGCGACGTCAAGCCCGCCAACGTCCTGCTCGACACGCGCGAGGGTGGCGACGCGCGGGTCGTGATCACCGATTTCGGCATCGCCCGGATGGACGGTGACGCCACACTCACCCAGACCGGGGTGGTGCTGGGCTCGCCCGCGTTCATCGCCCCGGAGCGGGCCCGCGGCGAGCTGGCGAGTCCCGCCTCCGACCTGTGGGCGCTCGGCGCGACGCTGTACGCCGCGTGCGAGGGGCGCAGCCCGCACGACCGCGTCGAGGCCATGGCGGCGCTCACGGCGGTCCTGCACGAGGAGCCCGCCCCGCCGCGCAACGCGGGGCCGATCGCCTCGGTGCTGATGGGCCTGCTGGTCAAGGACCCGGCCCAGCGCATGACGGCCGACCAGGCGACGAGGGACCTCGGGCGCGCCGCGCGCGGGGAGCTCCCGACGACCGAGGTCGCCGACAGCGCAGAGACCTGGCGCGACATACCGGACACCGCGCACGTTCCGGGGCCGCGGACGCCGGCGTACGGGGGCCGCGAACCCGACACCGACGAGACCGTGCGCGAGCTCAACGGGTCCGTTCCGGACAGCGTCGGGACACCGCCACGGCGGGACACCGGGACGCGGCGGAGGCCGAAGGCCGTCCTGCTGATCGTCCTGGCGGTGCTGCTCGTGGCCGCCGTGTGCGTGGTGCTCCTGACGCGGCGTTCGGCGGGAAGCGCGTCCGCCGGCCCGTCGCCGACTCCCACCGCTTCCGCCCGGCCGCGCTCTCCCGTCTCCAGCGCAGCGATCCCGCCGGGGTTCTCCCCGGCTCAGGGGCCACGCGGCGCCTCGATCGCCCTGCCCTCGGGCTGGACCCGGCAGTTGGTGAAGCCCGACTCGGTGCGGTGGGTCCAGTCCTCGACGGGGGCGCAGATCCAGCTGGACACCATTCCCTGGGGCGTCACCGACCCTGTGGAGCACTGGAGGAACTTCGCCAGGGAGGTCGTCGCCGACCGGTCCTTCACCGGCTTTCGGCAGATCGCGCTCGGCCGCCGCTTCACCGCGCGTGGCTGGCCCGCATCAGATCTGGGGTTCGTCTGGACCACCAAGAACCACGGCGAGATGGTGGCCACCGACCGAGGCTTCACCGCGAACGGGCGTCAGTACGCGCTCTTCGTCACGTACCCGGCCAGCCGTCGGGGCGAGTACGCCGACCTCCTGTCAACGATCTTCGGTTCGTTCCAGCCGTCGCGCTGACGAACGTGAAAGTCCGCCACCGAAAGTAATCATGTGGCGGTTCCTGCGGGGCCGGGCCGATACGTTTTCCTCGCAATGTGTAATCGCACGACTCCTCTCTGTCACGATGGGGGGCAAGAGAGGTCGGGCGAGCGGCACAACTCGCGAAGGGAGCTCCCGTGCATCCGATTGTGCGGGCGGCCTACCCGGCGGACCGGACCGCGGTCGCGCAGGCTCGCCGGTTCGTCCGGGAGACGCTCATCGGGTGGGGCGCCGACGCCGCGATAGACGACGCGGTCCTGCTGACGAGTGAGCTGGCGACCAACGCCGTCATCCACGCGCGCACCCCGTTCGAGGTCATCTGCCGCACCGCCGGCACGTCGGTGCAGGTCGAGGTGGTCGACGGTGACTCCACCCAGGTGCTCCCGGCCCCCGGCGACGGCGACGACCCCGACCGCATCAGCGGCCGTGGGCTGCTCATGCCCGTCATGCTCGCCGCCGAGTGGGGTGTGTCGTACGCCGCGGCGTCCAAGACGGTCTGGTTCCGGCTGTGCACCGGGTCCGCGCCGGTGCCCTCCACGCCGCAGCCGTACGCGACGCCGGACATCCCCGGCGTCGAGTACGGCCTCGTGCACCGGCCCACCGGCGAGGCATACGACGGTGACCTCTACGACGTCTTCGAGGCGGCACCGGGCCACTGGCGCTTCGCGATCGGCGATGTGAGCGGCACCGGCCCCGAGGCGGCCACGGTCGCCGGCCTGGCCCGGCACGGCCTGCGGCTCCTTGCAGCGGAGGGGCATGGCGTGGCCGACGTCATCACCCGGCTCAACCAGGCCGTCGTCCGCGAGGGCGCATACGGGCGGCTGATGACGCTGCTCCACGGCGAGCTCGTCCGCCGGCCGGGTGCGGGCATGCGCCTCGCCCTGGTGTCGGCGGGCCACCTGCCGCCGCTGCGGCTGACACCCTCGGGCGAGGTCACCTCCGTGGCCGGTGCGCAGCAGTCACTCGGCGCGGTGCGCGACACGCGGTTCGAGGAGGAGACCATCGACCTCGATCCGGGTGACGTGCTCCTGTGCGTCACCGGCAGGGCGATCGACGGGGTCGCCCCGGGGGCCATCGGATGGCCGTCGGCCCGCCACGCCGGCGCGGGCGCGGACGGCCTGGCCCGGCTGCTCGCCGGCTGGACCGACCTCACCGCCGACGCGGTGGCCGATCGCCTGCGCCAGTCGGCCGGCGAGGCCGGTGAGGTGGCCGTCCTCATGCTCCGCGTGGGTTAGGGCGAGACAGGCCCTTGGGGCGGGTCGCTCCGCGGGTCAGGCCGTGGCCGCGGCGAAGTCGG
>DASQPY010000529.1:0-2525 GCA_035643735.1 Actinoallomurus sp.
GCCCGCTGTACCCGGCGAAGGCGATCAGCGGCCGGGCCGCCTGGGATCAGGGCTGGGTGAACGACATTCCGATCACGGCGGGCCCGTTCCGGCCGGAGCGGATCGACCGGACCGCCCAGGCGTTCTCGGTGGTCCGCGATCCGCGGTGGTGGGGACCGCGGGCCAAGCTCGACCGGGTCGTCTTCCGCTACCTCGCGCGCGACGCCATGCCCGGGGCGTTCGCGAACGGTGAGATCGACTCCTTCGACGTCGGCTCCGACGCCGTCGCGTACCGCCGTGCCGCGCAGGCCGCCGACACCGTCGTACGCAGGGCGGCCGGACCGGACTTCAGCCAGCTCACCTTCAACGGCGCCGCTCCGGTCCTGTCCGACGTGCACGTACGCCGGGCCGTCGCGATGGCGATCGACCGGCAGGCGATAGCCCGATCTTCGCTGACCGGTCTGGACTGGCCGGTACGCCTCCTGAACGACCACGCCTTCGTCAACACCCAGGAGGGCTACCGAGACGACGCCGGCGATCTGAGCGCCTACGCCCCGGACCACGCCGGCCGGCTGCTGGACGAGGCCGGCTGGCGGATGACCGGACACACCCGCTGGAAGAACGGGAAGTCGCTGGTGCTGCGGTACGTCTACCCGCTCAGCAACGCCACGAGCAGGCAGAACGGCGAGCTGATCCAGGTCATGCTCGGCCGCGTCGGTGTACGGCTGGAGCTGCGGCCGGTGCCGGACAGTGACTTCTTCGACCGTTACCTCATCCGGGGCGCGTACGACCTCGCGCCGTTCTCCTGGATCGGGGGAGCGTTCCCGATCTCCGGTCTGCGATCGATATACGGCAGGCCGCAAGGCGGTGGCGTTCAGCAGAACGTCGCCCGCATCGGCTCCCGGAGACTCGACGCGACACTGGACCGCGCGGGTGCCGAACTGAACACGACCAGGGCCCGCCGGTACGCCAACGAGGCCGACCGCATGATCTGGACCGAGGTGCACTCGCTGACGCTCTACCAGCGTCCACAGATCCTGCCGACCAGACGGACCCTGGTGAACTGGGGCGCTTTCGGGCTCTACACCCCGGTCTGGACCGACGTCGGATTCCGGCGGTAGGAGGTCACCAGGGGCTCGGCGAGCCGTAGGGGCCCTTTCCGCCGAGGACGGCCTCTTCGGCCGTGACCTTCATCGGGGTGTTGCGGAGCGCGTCTTCGGCGGCCTGAACGATGCTGAGGAGAGCCCACCTGAGCTGGCGGCGCTGACTGTCGACGCTGCTGTGGAGGCTCGCGTCCCGCTGCGCTCGTTGAACCACGTCAAACGTACTGTTGAGCATTCGTTCAAGATCGATAGCGTCCTTCCGAACGCCATTTACCGCCTGCGCGAGCTTCGCATAGAACGGGTTGTCAAACAGAACTCCCGCCATTGCCGGCACCCTTTCTGCCCCCGCTGCTCAGTGCTGAGATGCTAACGAGCGCCGAGCACGGTGAACAGGCCCCAATTCGAGAAACTTACCGCTCGCCCCCGATCTCGACCGACCGCCTGACGTGCTCTTTACCATGGCCTCCCAGGCCCTGACCAGATACGGCCAGGAAGAC
Organism: Actinoallomurus sp.; assembly: GCA_035643735.1. Lineage (GTDB taxonomy): Bacteria > Actinomycetota > Actinomycetes > Streptosporangiales > Streptosporangiaceae > Actinoallomurus. The sequence continues at coordinate 1,580 of DASQPY010000529.1, forward strand.
GTCCCATCGGCCGGTCATTGAGCACCATCGACCGGCCGAGGAAAAAGGATGGGCTCATTCGGAGTAAACATGTTGTGGCGGACAGTGTTCAGGCGTGTCAGGAACCTTTCAGGCCTCGTGGAACCTTCCCCCGGCGTCCAGCCTCGGCCTGGACTTTTCGCTGCGGAGCATCAGATCGACGTTCGTGCGCAGGCTGGTCAGCGGGGTACGCAGCTCGTGTCCGGCGTCCACGATCAGCCGCTGCCGGCGGTCGCGGGAGTCGGCGAGCGCGGCCGGGCGCGCAGGGACAGATGCCGTCTCACCGGTTCTCCTTCACGGGGCGCGCAGGACGTAGCCGACGCCCCGCACGGTGCGGGGCGAGCAGTTCGTCCAGCTCGAACGGTTTGACCAGGTAGTCGTCGGCGCCGGCGTCCAGTCCGGTGACCCGGTCGCCGATCGTGTCGCGTGCGGCGGTCACCATCAGGACCGGAAGCGTGTCCCCGCGTGCGCGCAGGCGGCGGCTGGTGGTCAGGCCGTCCATGCGCGGCATGAGCACGTCGAGGATGGCGAGGTGGGGGCGGGTCCGGTCCAGTTCGTCCAGCGCGGGCACACCGTCGATCGCCGTGACGACCTCGTAGTCCTCGAAGGCGAGGCTGCTCGCGAGGGACTCACGGACCGCGGGTTCGTCGTCCACGACCAGAATGCGCACGTCATCGACGGTAACCCTGGATATGACCGGGCCGGACGGCGGTGACGCCTTCTCATGAGAATCTCAGCCGGGGAAGGGCACGTCCACGGCTCGCCGGTCGGGGACGAAACGCGAGTCCCAGACGTACAACCCCAGGTCGTGCTGTGTGGTCCCGACGCTCACCGGCATATCGGTGGCGACCCTCACCAGGTAGCTGGCACCGGCCGGGATGTACTGGTCCTCGTCCTGTGACTTCGGCGGAGGGAAGCCGAGCGTGTT
>DASQPY010000530.1:0-4503 GCA_035643735.1 Actinoallomurus sp.
TCTCCGCAGGGTGTTCGTCGTTCTCGGCCATGTCGCTCTCCTCAGTCGAACAGGCCCAGGGAACCACAATTCCCCTAAGTCCGAGGTTAACGAAACAGACGAAGGGCCCTCACCGCGTTGGTGAGGGCCCCTCGCCGGGACCGTCAGGCGGCGACGGTCTGCCCGGTCGTCGCCGGCTCCAGTGCCACGTCGAGCACCTCCCGTACGTCGGCGGCCAGGTGCACCGTCAGCTGCTCGAGGACCTCGGCCGGGACGTCGTCCAGGTCGGGCTCGTTCCGCTTCGGGATGAGAACCGTGGTGATCCCCGCCCGGTGCGCCGCGAGCAGCTTCTGCTTGACGCCGCCGATGGGCAGCACGCGCCCGGTCAGCGACACCTCGCCGGTCATCGCCACGTCCGAGCGGACGAGCCGTCCGGACAGCAGCGACGCGAGTGCCGTCGTCATCGTGACGCCGGCGCTCGGTCCGTCCTTGGGAACCGCCCCGGCGGGCACGTGGATGTGCACGCCGCGGTTCTTCAGGTCGCCGACCGGCAGCTCCATCTCCGCGCCACGCGAGCGCAGGTACGACAGGGCGATCCGGGCCGACTCCTTCATGACGTCGCCGAGCTGACCGGTCAGGGTCACCCCGGTCTCGCCGGTCTCCTCATCGGCCAGCGACGCCTCGATGTAGAGGACGTCGCCGCCCGCTCCGGTGACCGCGAGGCCGGTGGCCACGCCGGGCACCGCCGTACGCCGCTCCTCCTCCTTGAGCGAGGTCTCCGGGGTGAACCGGGGACGGCCGAGGTAGTCACGCAGGTCGTCCGCGCCGACCGACAGCGGCAGCGTCGCGGTCTCCAACGCGATGTTCGCGGCGACCTTGCGGAGCACCCGGGCGATCGCCCGCTCCAGGCTCCGTACGCCCGCCTCACGGGTGTACTCGGCCGCGAGCAGCCGCAGCGCGTCCTCGCCGACCGTGACCTCCTCGGCCGTCAGGCCGGCCTTGTCCAGCTGACGCTGGAGCAGGTGGTCACGGGCGATGGTGACCTTCTCGTCCTCGGTGTAGCCGTCGAGCGAGACCAGCTCCATGCGGTCCAGCAGCGGGCCCGGGATCGTGTCGAGGGCGTTGGCGGTGGCCAGGAACACCACGTCGGACAGGTCGAGCTCCACCTCGAGGTAGTGGTCGCGGAACGTGTGGTTCTGCGCCGGGTCCAGCACCTCCAGCAGGGCCGCGGTCGGGTCGCCGCGGTAGTCGGCGCCGACCTTGTCGATCTCGTCCAGGAGCACGACGGGGTTCATCGTGCCGGCCTCGCGGATCGCACGGACGATCCGGCCGGGCAGCGCACCCACGTACGTCCGCCGGTGGCCGCGGATCTCGGCCTCGTCCCGTACGCCGCCGAGCGCGACGCGGACGAACTTGCGGCCCATGGCGCGCGCCACCGACTCACCGAGCGAGGTCTTTCCGACGCCGGGCGGGCCCACGAGGGCGAGCACCGCACCGGACCTCCGTCCGCCGATCACCCCGAGACCGCGCTCCTCTCGGCGCTTGCGCACCGCGAGGTACTCCACGATCCGCTCCTTGACGTCGTCGAGTCCGGTGTGGTCCTGGTCCAGGATCTCCCGGGCGCCGACGATGTCGTACGCGTCCTCGGTCCGGTCGTTCCACGGGATGTCGAGCACGGTGTCGAGCCAGGTACGGATCCAGCCCACCTCGGGCGACTGCTCGGCGGTCCGCTCGAGCTTGTCGACCTCCTTGAGCGCGGCCTCGCGTACCTTCTCCGGCAGGTCGGCGGCCTCCACGCGGGCGCGGTAGTCCTCCTCCTCGCTGGAGGGGTCACCGCTCAGCTCACCCAGCTCCTTGCGGATCGCGGCGAGCTGCTGGCGGAGCAGGAACTCCTTCTGCTGCTTCTCCACGCCCTCCTCGACGTCCTTGCGGATCGTCTCGGCGACGTCGAGCTCGGCCAGGTGCTCCCGGGTCCAGCCGATCGTCAACTCCAGCCGCTCCGTGACGTCGGCCGTCTCGAGGATCTGCACCTTCTGCTCGACGTCGAGGTAGTTCGCGTACCCGGACCGGTCGGCCATCACCGACGGGTCCTCGATCTGCTGGATCATGTCGACGACCTGCCAGGCGCCGCGCTTCTCCAGGACGCCGATGACCAGGGCCTTGTACTCCTTGGCCAGCTCCTCGGCCCTTTCGCCGAGACCGCCGTCTTCGACCACGGTGCCCTCGACCCACAGCGCCTTGCCCGGCCCGGACGTACCGGTACCGACCCGCACGCGCGCCACGCCGCGTACGACGGCACCGGGGTCACCACCCGGCAGCCGGCCCGTCTGCTCGACGACGGCCAGCGTGCCGACTGCGGCATATTTCCCATTCAGCCGGGGCACGATGAGCACCCGCGGCTTGTCATCCTTGTACTCCGGCAACGCGCCGAGCCCGGGCGAACCCGCTGCCGTACGCGCCGTTTCGATCGCGCCTCGTACCTCATCGTCCGAAAGAGACAACGGCACGACCATCGCGGGCAGCACGACCTCGTCGTCGAGGGGCAGCACCGGCAGGGTGACGGTCTTGCTCATCAGGCCTCCAAAGATTGAGTCACTCACACTCAAGAAAGAAGAGCCCTGATCTATTTCCCGGGCCCGTTCGCTCTGAGCGAGCAGCGGGGTCGTCTCGTCCGGCTGTTTCCGGACCCAGGTCGCGAGGGATCTTTGGGCGACGTTCGGGTCAACCCCGCGAGGTGAGGACCGAGTCGTGGATGGGGCGCGGACAAGGGGTTCCGCTGGCGGATGCGTGGACGCTCCGGCGGGAGGCCGGCGCGGAGCTTCACCTCTCGCAAGGGGCAGCGGCACTTCCCGGGGCGGTGGTGGTCGTCCACGGAGGAAGGGCACGCCGGGTACGAGACGCGAACACCATCAAGTGGGCCGATACTTCGCCAAGAAGCTCTACGCCGCCAGCATCCTGGCTACCACCACCCCGCCAAGGCGCCCGGCTCGCCGCCGAAGTGACTGCCCAGAACACCCCGGTCTGAGAGCCACATTGGGAGGAGCCCCCATCAACTCGTCGCGCAGCCCGGCCACCTCGGCGTACGTCGCCTTCGCCGCCTTCGGCTCGTTCTGGGGCGTCTGGGGCGCCTCGGTGCCACGAGTGCAGCACCAGGCCGGCGTCAGTGACGGGCAGCTCGGGTTCGCCCTCCTGTTCGTAGGCGCCGGCGCTCTTCCCGCAATGCTGCTGGCGGGCAGAGCCCTCGATCGTTGGGGACCGAATGTCGCCGCCGGCGCCATCAGCCTGCTCGGGATGGTCGGAGCCGGTCTGGCCCTGACCGCGGTGAACCTGCCGAGCCTGTGTGTCGGACTCGGGATCGCCGGTGCCTCAAGCGGGGCAGCCGACGTGACGATGAACGCGGTGGCAGGACGAGCCGAGAACGTCACCGGACGGCCGGTCCTCGCCCGCGCCCACGGCGCCTTCTCCACCTTTGTCGTCCTGACCAGCCTCGGCGCAGGGATCACCTCCGCCGCCTCCTGGCCGCTGGCCGTGCCGTTCATCGGAGTAGCCGCTCTCTGTCTGCTCGCCGGTGCCACCATGCTCAAGGCGATCCCCCACCGAACCGCCATCCGCGACATCGACACCACGGCGGCAAAGGCACCATCGCCCAACCGCACCCGGATCGTTCCGCTTGTGCTCATCGGCGTGCTGGGGGCACTGGCGTTCGCGAGCGAGAACGCCCACCAAAGCTGGAGCGCGGTCTTCGCCCAGGACGAACTCCACGCCGGAGCGGGGCTGACCACGGTGGCGCCCGCCGTGTTCGCGGGAACCGTCGCGATCACGCGATTCTCGATCGGGGGCCTCAAGACCGTCCACGCCCGACCCGTCATCCTGACCGGCGCGCTGGCCGCTGCCGGCGGCGCACTCGTCATCGCAGGCGCCCCGACCCTGCCCATCGCCACGCTGGGACTCGTGATGGCAGGTGCCGGAACCGCCGTGCTCTTCCCCACGCTCCTGGGCACCGTGTCGCGCAACGTCGAGGAGACCTACCGGGGCCGCGCGACATCCATCGTCAGCACCATCTCCTACCTCGGTTTCCTCCTCGGCCCCGTCTACGTCGGCGTGTCCGCCGATACCGCCGGGCTTCGGGGCGCCATGATCGCGGTCGCGGCCCTTGCCGCCGCCCTGTTCGTCCTGACACCCCCGCTGTTCCATCTCAGCGGATTCACCGGCAACCGAATCCCTCGTCGAGGAACTGGCAGCCCGCTGCCACCGCGATCCCACCGCCGACGTCGACGGGAAGGCGAGGCCCCCCGGGAGACCCGGGTCAGCGCCACAGCGACACCGGCGCGCTCTTTCCTCAGGATCCGGGGAAAATGTAATCGGTCCTGATACGGCCGTTATCGTCGAGGACGAGGACTTCCAGGCCGCCGCCCGCCGCCTGGCTCGCGAGCGCGTGCCGGGTGGTGTGCCTCTGCCGGACGGCTACCCCGGCGGCGCACCGTCGTCGAGATGTGGAGGATCAGCACCGTCACCCCGGCCGAC
>DASQPY010000531.1:0-6109 GCA_035643735.1 Actinoallomurus sp.
CACGCTTGAGGCCGTCGAGAGGGGTCTCATGCGTGCGGTGTGGTTGAAGGAGTTCGGCGGCCCGGAGGTGCTCGTCGCGGCCGAGGCACCGGAGCCGGTGGCCGGGCCCGGGCAGGTGCTGGTCGAGGTAGCGTACGCGAACATCACGTTCGTGGAGACGCAGTTCCGCGCGAGCGGCTTCGGGCCGTCCGCGGCGGCGTTGCCGATGATTCCGGGGAACGGGGTGGGGGGCGTGGTCACCTCGGTCGGCGCGGGCGTCTCTTCGGCACTGGTCGGCCGTCGGGTGGTCGGGAGCATGGGTGGTTCGGGCGGCTATGCCGAGCGGGCCGTCGTTGTCGCGGATGTCCTCGTCGAGGTGCCGGACGGTGTGGACCTCGACGCCGCGGTGGCGCTCCTGGCCGACGGCCGTACCGCGATGTCCCTCGTACGGGCCGCGGGCCTGCGCTCCGGTGACCGGGTACTCGTGGAGGCGGCGGCGGGCGGCGTGGGCACACTGCTGGTCCAGCTCGCCCGTACGGCGGGTGCGGTGGTCGTCGCGGCGGCCGGCGGCGCGCGCAAGGTCACGTTGGCACGCGACCTCGGCGCCGAGATCGGCGTGGACTACCGCGGGCCGGAGTGGGCGTCGGAGGTCCGCGCGGCCGTCGACGGGGTGGACGTCGTGTTCGACGGCGTCGGCGGGACGGTCGCCCGGTCGGCGTTCGAGCTGCTCGACCGGGGCGGACGGATGGTGAGCTACGGCCTGGCGAGCGGGGCGTGGGCGGATGTCCCCGCGGAGCTCGCCGCCGAGCACGGGGTGACGCTGGTGCGGCCCCGTACGACGCCGGAGGATTCGCGGGCCTTCACCGCCGCCGCGCTGGCCGAGGCGGCGGCCGGCCGGCTGCGCCCGGTCATCGGCCAGCGCTTTCCCCTCGAACACGCGGCGGACGCGCATGCCGCGATCCAGTCCCGTGCCACGGTCGGCAAGACGCTGCTGGAGGTCAGTGCTCGGCGGCCAGCCGCACGCTGAAACCCAGCAGCGCGGTCCCGGTGGCCGCGTCCAGCCCACGCCGTACGCGACGGCGCGTCAGCACCCGGCGTACGCGGTGCAGGAACGTGCTCAGCGTCAGGAGGTAGAGCAGCGAGAGCAGGGCGTGGCTGAGCGCGAAGACGAGGAGTACGGGCGTGCCCGCGTCGCCGCTGAGGAACTGCGGCAGGACCGCGAGGTAGAAGACGAGCACCTTGGGGTTGGTGATGTTGGACAGGAACCCCTGACGCCAGCCCCCGAGCGCCGCACCGCTCGCGCGCCGGTCCGCCGCGGCGTCGCCGAGGGAGGGGTACTCACCCCTGATCGCGGACCGTACGGCCTGAACTCCGAGGAACGCGAGGTAGGCGACGCCGGCCCATTTGATGGCCGCGAACAACGGCTCCACTCGTACGATCACCGCTCCGAGCCCGGTCGCGGCGGCGGCCCCCTGTACGGCGTTGGAACTCGCCACACCACCGGCGCTCCAGGCCCCGCGCCACCGCCCGGATGCGAGCGTGTTCTTGGTGACGACCGCGAAGTCGGGGCCGGGCACCAGCACGAGTACGACCGCGAAGACAAGAAACGACCCGTATGACGCCATCACGCCACGCTAACCCGAAATCTCACGAGTTGGCCCATGAGCCGGGGAGACGGGGATGTCAGCGTTTCGGGCTCAGGTCGACCTCGGTACGGGCGGCGACGGGTCGCGGTCTCCCCATCGGCCGTCCGCACCGGCAGCAGGTTTCTCGTCTACTTCAGCGTCGAACTCGCCTTGCGGTAGACCTGCCGCGCCAGACTCTCGACGTCCGCCCTGCTGACGCTGTCGCCCGTGATGTCGGTCATCGCGAGATACCCGGGACCGGCGAAGGTGATCTGCCACGACCGCAGGTGAACGCCGCCGCTCGTCTCATCGCTGCGCACGATCCGCCCACCGTCCCCGAGGTCGAACGCCTCATCGGAGACGACCTTGGCCGTGACGGTCGTACCGCCGACGTGCGTCTTGGTGGTCCGGCACGCCTGTGGAACCGGCTCGACGGCCGCCGACTTCGCCTCCGCGCCGGGGATCGCGACGAGCAGCACCGAGGAGAACCCCTTGATCTGGCCGAAGCTCACAAAGGCGCTTGGTGTGGACGCGATCTGCTTGAATTGCGCGCGACTGAGCGTGTCGCACGACGATTCCTCCTCGACGGGTTCCGACGCGGCACCTCCGGAGAACTTCGCGAGCACCTTGTCGTAGGAGCCACTCCCCGTCGTGACGTCCATGGCTCCGGCGGGCGGTTTGATGAGCGCCTTCTTCAACTGCGCGGCCGTGTAATTCTTGACGGCCGCCGCAGACGCCGACGGAGATCCGCTGGTCGTGCCCGCGGCGGGCTTCGCTGTGTTCCCGGATCCGTCGTTACACCCAGCCAACGCCGTCATTACCACCAACGCGACGATGGTCGTGCCTACTGCCCTGGTCCCCATTTACTTGTTCCCCCTTTGACCGCTTCTGCGGTGTATTAAGGAGGACGCGCGAGGAATGAATCGCGTTGACAGCGCGATCGATATCGCCGTGGTACCAAATACTTGTTTCCTGGCGAAGAAATCTACGACCTGGGCAGACAGTAGTCTTCCGGCGACGAACAATCGTTCATCGATCGCCCTGACTCCTCACGGGTCGTCGGACTTGGCATCGGTTCGCACCATCAGCCCGCCCTCCCGTACCGCGTGAGAACGGCGGCGCCGGCTCGCTCTGCCGACAGGCAGTCCAGATAGGCGGGCGGGCCGCCGGCGGGGAAGAGCCGCTCGCCGGTGCCGAGGTCGTGGGGAAGGTCAGGAGCCGGTACTCATTGACCAGATCCTCGGCCATCAGCGCGTGCACGACGCTCAGGCTGCCGGTGATGATCACGTCACGCCGCTCACGCTTGACGGCGTCGACGAGGTCGCCGTCGATCACGCGGGAGTTCGCCCACGCCGACGCGTCGGTGAGCGTACGGGAGGCGACCAGCTTCGGCACGGTGAATCGCACGCGGCGAAAATTTTTGGGGGAAATCCGGGTAAACCTCCATGCCACCTGCGGCGTCTTTTGATCACCATCCGCCGTTGCGCGGATGGTGATCAAGGAGGTTCGGTGATTTCTCGCATTCTCGCTCTGGCGTTGTCCGCGTCCGCGGTCAGCGCTGTAGGAGCGGCCGGACTGGTGCACGTCGCCCACGCGACCGCCCGTCCATCGGCGCTCGCGGTGACGCAGGCCAGGCCGTACGACTTCAACGGTGACGGTTACGCCGACCTGGCGTTCGGCAGCCCGTACGGCAAGGTCAGCGGCCACTCGAGCGCCGGTTTTGTGACGATCGTGCCTGGCTCGGCCACAGGGCCGGCCACATCGAAGAAGAAGATCTTGAGTCAGAGCAGCACGGGTGTGCCGGGTAGCGCCGAGTCCGGCGACCACTTCGGCTACGCCCTCACGTCCCTGGACGTGGACAGGGACGGCTACGCCGACCTGATCGTCGGCGCCCCCGACGAGGACACGGGCGCCGGGGTCGACGCCGGCGCCGAATGGATCCTCTGGGGTTCCTCGTCGGGGCTGACCGGCACTGACTCGGTAAGCCGGAACGAGTCCACCAGCGGAAGCGAAGGGCCGGGAGCGGGTCACCGGTTCGGTGCCTCGATGGCCCAGGGCGACATCGACGGCGACGGCTATACCGACTGGGTCACCACCGCGCCGGGTGCTGCGTTCTGGTGGTACACGACGACCGCACCGACGGCCGCCATGAAGGCCGCCACCGCGAGGTCGTTCCCGTCGGGCAGCCATGGTCAGGCACTGCGGCACAAGGTCGCCGGCAAGATGGTGACCGCTGCGGCGACCTCGTCCCTGTCCTTCTTCCCCGCGATCGCCGACGTGAACGGTGACCAGGCGGGCGACGTCGTGATCGGCTGGCAGGACTCGTCCGTCACCGACCCGGCGCAGCGCTCCGGGTTCGACGTCTACCCCAGTTCGCCGGACGGCAGCGTGCCGGTGAAATCGGTCTACACGCCGCTCACCTCACTGGCCAGCGGAGACTTCAACGGTGACGGGTCTTCCGACGTCGCCGTGGGCTACAACGGCGAAAGCGGCGGTACGGGCGGCCACGTGACCGTCTACATGGGCGACTCCACCCTGTCGATGGCCACGTTCAACACCATCACGCAGAGCACGTCGGGCGTGCCCGGCGCGGCGGCGTCGGGTGACCGCTTCGGGTACTCCGTCGCGGCCGGTGACCTCAACGCCGACGGCAAGGACGACCTCGTGGTGGGCGTGCCCTCCAAGACGGTCAGTGCCCAGACCGTGGCCGGTGAGGCGGTCGCGCTGTACGGCGGAACCACCGGCCTGACCGGTACCGGCGCGCAGGCCTTCTCTCAGAGCACGACGGGTGTGGCCGGCACGGCCGAGAAGAACGACTCACTCGGCTGGACGGTGAGCGTGCTCGACGTCAACCGCGACGGGTACGGCGACCTGATCGCCGGTGCGCCGAAGGAGAACGGCACCGACGGCGCGGTGAGCGTACTGAAGGGCACCGGAAGCCACGTGACGGCCACCGGCTCGTGGTCCTTCGGAGCGGGAACACTCGGCGTCACCGGACTGGACGCACAGATCGGCGTACGGACCGGCCACAAGGGCTGACGTATCAGCGCCTGAACTGATCGGGGGCCGGCCACGGGATCGCCACGCGACCCGTCGGCCGGCCTTCGGCTTTCTCTCCTGGCGGCCCGCCAGTGGCATCACCGACTGACGTAAATGGTGTTCGCCGGCTACTTTCCCGACAGGCAAGTAGGTGGTACTTTCCTCATAGGAAAGTAGCCGACGGCGAGGGATGGACACATGACCCCTGACGACGCCCAGACCTCACTCGAGGACATCCGCGGTCTCCAGGACCGGACCCGCGACGCGTACGTCCGGCACGGCTTCTCTCGCCCCTATGCGCTCGCCTCTGCGCTGGTGCTCTTCATCGCGTTCGCGTCGTTCGATCTTCCGGCCCACTGGGACACCCTTGCCGTCACGTCCGGGGTCGGCCTGGCCCTGGGGCTGCTGGTCGTACATCAGCACCGGGCTCCCGTCCGACGAAAGCCCACCGGTCCAGAGCTGCTGTTCTGTGCGGGGGTGGCGGTCGGCCTGGTCGCGGCCTATGTGACCTTCAGCGTCGCGGCCGTCGTCGCCCACCTGAAGCTCGGTCTGCCGGCGCCGCACGCGGTCGCCGCCGCCGCGCTGGCCCTGACGACTCTCCTGTGCACGAATCCGGCGCGTCGTGTCTTCGAGTCGATCGTCCGAAGGTAGAGCGGGGCACGATCGATGGAACAGGACTTCGATGAGTTCCTCCACGTTCCGGCCCGGCTGTCGATCCTCGCGCTGCTGGCGCCGGCCGACTGGGTGGAGTTCGGCTTTCTGCGGGACACGATCGCAACCAGTGACTCAGCGCTGTCCAAGCAGGTCTCCGCTCTGGCGAACGCCGGGTACGTCTCAGTACGCAAGAGCCGGGACATGGGGACACGGCGCACTTATGTGCAGCTCACCGCCCAGGGGCGACAGGCATTCCAGCGGCACGCCGCGGCACTGAGCCGGATCGTCGCGGCCGCAGGCCTCCCGGCGGAGACGCCCCAGCCTTGGGCATAGGCCCTCCGACGGCGCTGGTCAATCCAGCCCAGAGTCCGTACGGGCGGCCAGACGCTGGTGTCGCTGGCGCGCCGCCTGGGCCGAACCCAGCCCCATGTGAAAGGCGATCTGCTGCCAGGTCATGCCGCGTCCCCGGGCCATCTCCAGCAGCCCGATCTCCAGCTCGTCCACCTCTGCCCGCGCCGAGTGGACCAGGGTCAGCGCCGCGGCGATGTCACTGACGTCCGCGCCGGGCTCCCCCTTTTCGGGCGCCCTTCCGCCCCCGGCGACGAGAACGACCTGACGCCAGGCGTCCAGTGGTCCCATGGGCATCTGGGACTGCTCCCAGCGCTTGCGCAGCTCACCGCGCGCGTGCCGCTCGGTGAGCCTCAGCAGTGCCGGATACCTGCGCTTGGCGTGGGCGTCGGCGGGATCGCGAGGCACGAAAGGGTCGTCAGTCACGTCGTCAGACTAAGAAGTAAACAATCTGTTGTCAACAT
>DASQPY010000532.1:0-2176 GCA_035643735.1 Actinoallomurus sp.
TGCGCGACCGCGTCCAGGCGGTGGTCTTCGCGTACGAGGTGGGCCTCATCCAGCCCGGACAGTCCTAGGGCGTATCCGGCACCGTCTCGTCATCCGGGCGGAGGACCAGCGTGACCCGGCTCCACCCGGAGGTGGAAGCAAGGTCGGTCCCCTGGGGCGAGGATTCCGCGCCGCCGCACACCTAGCGTGTCTCACGACACAACGGAACATAAGCGGCGAGGAGTCTTCGGTGACCAGCACCGCCCACGTAACGAACGGTGGGCCACCCGGCCCCGCGGGCCAGACGACGGCCGCACGTGCCGAGCGCATCTCCAAGGCGTACGGCCGGGGTGACGCCCGGGTCGTCGCCCTCGACGAGGTGTCGGTGAACCTCGAGCGGAGCCGGTTCACCGCGATCATGGGACCGTCCGGTTCGGGCAAGTCGACGCTCATGCACTGCATGGCGGGTCTGGACTCGGTCGACTCCGGCCAGGTCTTCGTCGGCGACATCGAGGTCACCCGGCTCGACGACAAGCGGCTCACCCGGCTGCGCCGCGACCGCATCGGTTTCGTGTTCCAGGCGTTCAACCTGGTGCCGACGCTCACCGCGCTGGAGAACATCACGCTGCCGCTCGACATCGCGGGCCGCAAGCCCGAACAGACCTGGCTCGACACGGTCATCGACACGATCGGGCTGCGGGACCGGCTCAAGCACCGGCCGAGTGAACTGTCCGGCGGTCAGCAGCAGCGGGTCGCGTGCGCCCGCGCGCTGGTCTCCCGGCCCGAGATCATCTTCGCGGACGAGCCGACCGGCAACCTCGACTCGCGGTCCGGCGCCGAGGTGCTGTCGTTCCTGCGCAACTCCGTGCGCGAGATGGGCCAGACCGTGGTCATGGTCACGCACGACCCGGTCGCGGCGGCGTACGCGGACCTGGTGGTGTTCCTGGCCGACGGGCGGGTGGTGGACCAGATCCCGGAGCCGACGGCGGAGAAGGTCCTGGAGCGCATGAAGGGCTTCGAGCTGCCCGGGGTGACCTCATGACCGCCGGTGCGCACGGTGAGGCGGCCCCGGCGTGATCGTGAAGGTGACTCTCCGGAACCTGGCGGCGCACAAGGTGCGGCTCGCCCTCACCGCGCTCGCGGTGATCCTCGGCGTCGCGTTCGTCGCCGGGACCCTCGTGTTCACCGACACGATGGGCAAGCAGTTCGACGACCTGTTCGCCAAGACCGGCAAGGGCGTCGCGGTGCAGGTGCGCGCCAAGAAGGTGATCCAGACCGACGACGGCACCGACGCGCCGACCGTCCCGGCCTCGCTCGCCGACACCGTCGCCCGGGTTCCCGGGGTCGCGCGGGTGCGCGGTGAGATCAGCGGTTTCGCCGCCCTGGTGGGCCGGAACGGGAAGGTCGTCGGTGGCTCCGGCCCACCGCAGCTGGGCATCGACTGGTCCCCCGCCGAAACCGATGACCCGGTGAAGTCCGGGCGCGGGCCGACGCGGGCCGGTGAGGTCGCCATCGACGCCAAGGCCGCGGAGAAGGCCGGGCTGAAAGTCGGCGACCGTACCCGCGTGCTGGTCCAGGGTCCCCCGCAGGACGTCACGGTCGTCGGGATCGTCGACCGCGGCAACCTGATGGGCGCGACGGTCGTCGCCTTCGACCAGGGCACCGCGCAGCGGCTGCTCCTCAAGCCCGGCCGGTACAGCACCATCGCGATCGCGGCCCAGAGCGGCGTCAGCGAGACGACGCTGCGCGACCGGGTCGCGCAGGTCCTGCCCTCGCCCTCGTATGAGGCGATCACCGGCACCAAGATGCGCAAGGACAACGAGAACGAGATCGCCAAGCTGCTGTCGTTCATCCGGACGTTCCTGCTGGTCTTCGCGGTGATCTCGATCTTCGTCGGGGCGTTCATCATCTTCAACACCTTCTCCATGCTCGTCGCCCAGCGCTCGCGGGAACTGGCGCTGCTGCGTGCCGTCGGCGCGTCGCGCAAGCAGGTGACCCGCGCGGTGCTCGGCGAGGCGATCGGTGTCGGCGTGGTCGGCTCGACGCTCGGCATCGCCGCCGGGGCGGCTCGCGACCCAGAACGCCCTGCGCAACCCGCGCCGTACGGCGGCCACGGCGTCCGCGTTGATGATCGGGCTGGCCCTGGTCAGCGCGATCAACGTGATGGCCTCGTCGGCGAAGGCGTCGGTGTCGGGGC
>DASQPY010000533.1:0-4587 GCA_035643735.1 Actinoallomurus sp.
GGCGGAGACCTCACCCACGAGTCACTTTCCGCCGGGCTCGGACACGCCGCCCCCGGGAGTGATGACGAAGGGCTACACGCCGGGTCCGTACCGGCCGCGCCGAGGGGTACGCCCCGGCGTGCTGATCACCACCACCGCGGCGATGGTGCTGCTCATCGCCGCCGGGGCGGTCGCCGCCGTGAAGCTGGCCGGGGGGCACACGTCGAAGCCGAACCCCGTGCCGCCGGTCGGGCAGGCGGGCGGGACGTTCCGCATGGCCATGACCGCGCCGGAGTACATCGACCCGTCCAACGCCCTGACCGTCGCCGACTTCTTCGTCGTCGAGAATCTCTTCACCGGGCTGAGCCAGGTCAAGCCGGACGGCTCGGTCGTGCCCGCCCTCGCCACGCAGGCGACCTCCGACCCGGCCTGTACGCAGTGGCGGTTCACCATCCGGCCGGGCACGAAGTTCGGCAACGGCGAGCCGGTCGACGCCGCCGCGTTCGCGCGGAGCTGGAACCGCACGGTGAAGAACAAGACGGGTGGCGAGGGCTACCTGATGAACGACATCAAGGGCTACGGCGACGTGGTCTCGGGCTCGGCGCAGACGATGTCGGGCGTCACGGCGACCGGCGACGTGCTCCAGGTGACGCTCACCAGACCCGACTGCGACTTCCGCAACCGCGTGGCGGCGCCGGTGTTCGTCCCGATGCCGACGACGGCCGGGGACGCCTCGAACACCTCCTACAACAAGCTCCCGATCGGCAACGGCCCGTTCAAGGTCACCGCGTACACCCAGGGGACCCATCTCTCCCTGGCCCGTAACGACTCCTACGCCTTCGCCGAGCCCAAGCTCGACACGGTCGAGGCATCGTTCGTCACCGACCTGAACTCCGCGCTGTCCGGCTTCGACGCGGGCCAGTACGACTGGGCGGAGCTGCAGTCGGGCTCCATCCCGGCCGCCCTCGCCCACCACTCCACCGACGGTGACCTGATCAAGGGCGCCATCGGCGGCATGACCTTCCTGCTGCCGATCGACGACAAGGGCGCGATGAAGTCCAAGGAGGCGCGTCTGGCGGTGTCGTACGCGCTGGACCGCAAGGCCATCATCACCACGGCCTACCAGGGGGTGTACACCCCGGCCAGTTCGCTGGTGCCCCCCGCCATCCCGGGGGCGCTGGTGGGCGGCTGCACCGCGTGCACGCTCGACGCGGCCAAGGCGAAGACCCTCGCACAGCAGGCGGGTCTCGGCCCGGGGTCCAAGGTGACGCTGTCGCTGGGCGACTCCAGCTCCTACACGCAGCTCGCCAACGTGGTCCAGCAGCAGCTCCAGTCGGTGCTCGGCTGGAACGTCGAGCTCAGGAAGCTGCCGCTGAGCAAGTTCTACCAGGACGAGGCGGGCGGCAAGGCCGAGGGCCTCTACCCGTTCTCCTGGATCGGCGACTACCCGTCCCCGGAGAATTTCATGGACGCGCTGCTGAGCACGGACGCGATCCAGCGCAAGGACGACGGGTCCGTGGGCGGCAGCAACTACGCGCGGTACAGCAGCTCCGCGTTCGACAACGCGCTGAAGATGGCGCGTTCGACCGCCGACCCGCTGCGGCGCACCAAGCAGCTCCAGGTGGCGGAGAAGATCGCGCTCGATGACATGGCGCTGATCCCCCTGTACTCCCACACGCAGTACCGCGTCGCGAACACGAAGAAGTTCGTCGGCATCGGGATGGACTACATCGGCTATCCGGTGCTGACGTCGACGGCGAGGAAGTAGCCCGCACCTGGTGACCAGCCCGTGACGCTACGGCGGCAACGGGTCTTGACTCATGCCGTCAGGACACGATAAGAATTAATAGGAAAGCTTCCTAATAGCTTTCCACGGGGGCCAATCCGTCCTTCCTCTCCCCGCCAGGAGCGTGACGTGAGACGCCTGTTCATGAAGTTCGCCGCGATGGCACTGCCGGCCGGGCTGCTGCTCGGCTCGGCCCTGTCATCGCCCGCCACCGCTGCCACCACCCGGCCCGCGGCCGCCGCCAACTGGCCGCATGTCTCGCCCTACCTCGACATGGGCGCCTGGCCGACGCCGGTCCTGAGCCAGTTGTCCCAGGCCTCGGGGATCAAGGGGTTCACCCTCGGGTTCGTCACGAGCGTCGGTTGCAAGGCCAGCTGGTTCAACGCCTACGACCCGCGTACGGCCTGGCAGAAGGATGAGATCGCCAAGCTCCGCGCGGCCGGGGGCGACGTGAAGATCTCCTTCGGTGGCGCCTCCGGCATCGACCTCGCCCAGGCGTGCACCGACGCGAACAAGCTCTACACCGAGTACGCCGCGGTCGTGGACGCCTACGGCGCCAACTACGCCGACTTCGACATCGAGGGCGCCGCGACGGCCGACCCGGCCTCGATCGGCCGGCGCTCCCAGGCGCTGGCACGGCTGAAGCAGACCCACCCCAACCTGAAGATCTCCCTCACCCTGCCGGTCCTGCCGGAAGGACTGACGAGCGACGGCCTGAACATCGTGAGGTGGGCCAAGAACGCCGGCGCCGCCCTCGACGCCGTGAACATCATGGCCATGGACTACTACCGCAGCGGCACCGACGACGGCGTCGCGGCGACGCAGGCCGCGCAGGCCACCCACGACCAGCTCAAGACGGTCTACACGAGCCTGTCCGACGCGCAGCTCTGGGCGATGGTCGGGGTCACCCCGATGCTCGGCAAGAACGACGACGGCAGCATCTACGACCAGGACGACGCGCGGCAGCTCGTCGCCTTCGCCAAGCAGCACCACGTCGGCGGACTGGGCTTCTGGGAGACCACCCGGGACCGCAACGCCTGCAACGGCGCGCTCTACCAGTGCACCAACATCCCGCAGCAGCCGTACGAGTTCTCGAAGATCTTCGCCCCGTACACCGGCTGATCGGAGGCCGGAAAAGCCCGTGACCGCGCGGCGCCACTCGGGGGGCGTCACGCGGTCGCGGCTCTTCTCAGGACTTCGGCAGGCGTACGGTCACGATCAGGCCACCGCCCTCGCGCGGTGTGGCCACCACCGTTCCGCCGTGCGCGCCGGCCACCGACCGCACGATCGACAGCCCCAGGCCGGCGCCCTTGGCCGAGTCGATGCGTTCGGTGTTGAGCCGTCGGAACGGCTCGAAGAGGTTCTGCACCTCGTACGCGGGTACCACCGGGCCGGTGTTCTCCACCTGGCACGTGGCCCATCCGTCCAGGACGCCGGTGCGCACGACGACCGTGCCGTCATCGACGTTGTAGCGGACCGCGTTGTCGATGAGGTTCGAGACCAGGTGCTCCAGCAGGACCGGGTCTCCCATCGTGGGCCCGGACGTGAGCTCGGTGGTGATCTCGATGTCCGGCCGGTCCTCACGGACGGCCGTCTTGAGCACGATCGTGGCGACCTCGCTCAGGTCGACCGGGGTACGCGTGGTCAGCTCCCGCTCGCTGCGCGCCAGCAGGAGCAGGCCCTCGATCAGCCGCTCGTGCCGTGCGTTGTTGACGAGCAGAGTGCGCCCGACCGTACGCAGGTCATCGGAGGCCTCGGGGTCGGTGAGCGCCACCTCGAGCAGGGTGCGGTTGATCGCCAGCGGTGTGCGCAGCTCGTGGGAGGCGTTGCCGACGAAACGCCGCTGGGCGTCGAACGCCTCGTTGAGGCGCTCCAGCATCGCGTCGAAGGTGTCGGCGAGCTCCTTGATCTCATCTTCGGGCCCCTGCAGGGCGATGCGCTCGTGCAGGGTGCTCTCCGACAGCTTGCGCGCGGTCGCGGTGACCTTCTGCAGCGGGGCGAGCGCCCGGTCGGCCACGAACCATCCGAGCGCGAGCGCGATCAACCCCACTCCGACCAGCGCGAACGCGGACTGTGTGATGAGCCGGTGCTGCGCGTTGTCGATGAACCCCTGCCGGATCGCCTGCTGCTCCTGCTCCGTGATGATGCCGAACGGGTCGTTGGTGCGGACCTCGAACGGCAGGCTCTCCAGGATGTTCGTCACCAGAACGTACGCGACCGTCAGCAGCAGGAACCCCGCGGCGAAGAACAGGCCGCCGTAGAGCAGCGTCAGCCGCAGCCGCACCGTCATGCGGCGGGTCACGGCGCCGGGCGAGGGGCTCAAAGGCGGTATCCCGCGCCCGGCACGGTCTCGATGACCTGTGGCTCACCGAGCTTCTTGCGAAGCGTCATCATCGTCACCCGGACCACGTTGGTGAACGGATCGATGTTCTCGTCCCAGGCCTTCTCCAGGAGGTGCTCGGCGCTGACCACGGTGCCCTGCCCCCGCATCAGCACCTCCAGGACGGCGAACTCCTTCGGCGTCAGGTCCACGGGGACGCCACCCCTGGTGACGACCCGGCGCGCCGGGTCGAGGCGCACCCCCGAGCGTTCGAGCACGGGCGGCAGCGGCGGGGCGGACCGGCGGCCGAGCGCACGGATCCGAGCGATCAGCTCGGCGAAGGCGAACGGTTTGGCGAGGTAGTCATCGGCCCCGATCGACAGACCCTCGACCTTGTCGTCGAGCTCCCCCGCCGCGGTGAGCATGAGGACGCGTGCGGCGGTGCCGTCGGCGACGAGCCGGCGGCACACCTCGTCCCCGTGCACCCGCGGCAGGTCACGGT
>DASQPY010000534.1:0-5859 GCA_035643735.1 Actinoallomurus sp.
GGCCGGCATGGTCTGGCCCTGGAGGGACTCCGGACCCACCGGGCGGCGGAGGGCCATCACCGGCCGGCGCTCGTCGTCGGCTACGGGACTCCGCCGGATCACTCCTACACCGGCACCCTCGCCCGCCTGTGCGCCACTCTCGCCGCGTGAACGCACCTGCAGGGTCGCGTCGCGTTGTGCGAGTGTGTCGCCATGGTGGCGAGATCTGAGCTGTCGGCGGCAGAACTGCGGGTATGGGAGGCATTTCCGCGCGGCAGGACGGTGAGACTCGGCGGCGAGGAGCCCGACCCTGACGAGGTGTCCCAGGGTGACCGCTGGGGGCCGTCGCGGCAGGTCCGCGCAGAGGTGATCACCGAGCTGCTCAGCGGTGCGTTCTCGCCCGTGGCCGGCCGGGTGGCGGCGCTCCGGCTGTCCGGCGCACGGATCGTCGGGCGGCTCGCCCTTGCGGACGCGGAGATCAAGCGGTCCGTACAGCTGCGGGGGTGCCGGCTCGACGACGGGCTCGACCTGTCCGAGGCGAGGACGCGCGGCCTGGACCTGTCCCACTGCCACATTCGCGGTTTCATCCTGAGCGGTGCACACGTCGAGGGAAGTGTCAGCCTGAACGGCGCGCACCTGACCGATCTCGGCGGCTCCGCGCTGGACGCCGACGGGCTGACCCTCACCGGGAACATGTTCTGCCGCGACGAGTTCCGGGCCCAGGGCGAGGTCCGCCTGCTCGGGGCTCGCATCGGCGGCCAGCTCGACCTGAACGGCGCGCACCTGGCCAATCCCGGTGGCTATGCGTTCAACGCCGACCGGATGACCGTCGCCGGGACGATGTTCTGCGGCGACGGATTCCGGGCCGAGGGCGAGATGCGCATGCTGGGGGTGCGCGTCGGCGGCCGGCTCAGGTTCGACGGCGCGGACCTGGCCAACCCCGGCGGCAACGCCCTGACCGCCGACCAGATGGTCGTGACCGAGGGGATGTACTGCCGGGACGGCTTTCGGGCCGAAGGCGAAATCAGCCTGTACCGGACGAACATCGGAATCCTGTGCGATGACCCCGGCTCATGGCCGCGGCGGCTGGTGCTGGACGGGTTCACCTACGAGGGCCTCGACCCGTATCTTCCCGCCGGCCGGCGGCTGGCGTGGCTACGCCGGATGGACGACTACCGTGCGCAGCCGTACGAGCAGCTCGCGGCCTACTACCGGCGGCTCGGCCACTACGAGCAGGCGCGACGGGTCCTGCTGGCCCGGCTGAGAGCGCGGACGAACGAACGGCCGTGGTGGGCACGGTCATGGGGCTGGTTCCAGGACGTGCTGGCGGGTTACGGCTACGCGCCCGGCCGTGCGGTCGGGTGGCTGGTGGGAGTGTTCGTCGTGGGCTGGGTGTACTTCCACCTCCACCAGCCCGCCCCCGCCAAGCCGCAGGACCACCCGGTGTTCCACGCGGGCCTGTACGCACTGGACCTGATGCTGCCCGCCCCCGGCCTCGGCCAGGAAGAGGCGTGGGACCCGCAGGGCGGCGTACTGGCGATCGCGACCACCCTCCGAATCTTCGGCTGGCTGCTGGCCATCGCGGTCGTCGCCGGCATCA
Organism: Actinoallomurus sp.; assembly: GCA_035643735.1. Lineage (GTDB taxonomy): Bacteria > Actinomycetota > Actinomycetes > Streptosporangiales > Streptosporangiaceae > Actinoallomurus. The sequence continues at coordinate 1,580 of DASQPY010000534.1, forward strand.
CCCGCGCCCTGAGCCGCAACTGAGGGGCGCCGAGGGGCTACTGAGCACGGCAAGGCCTGACCCGGCCATATCCCCCTATAGCGCATTTGATCTGGCACCGTGGACGCAGGGATGCGGCCTGGGCCGATCCCGTTCGCCGCCGGGCGGCGGCGCCGGCCGGCGAGGGGGCGGGCATGACCGTCGTGGGGACCTGGAACCTGGAGAACCTGTTCAAGCCCGGCGCCGACTTCGGCCCCGGCAGCGAGGCCGTGTACCGCAAGAAGCTGCACGGGCTCGCCACCACCATCGACGAGGCAGGGGTGGACGTCCTCGCCGTGCAGGAGGTGGGCGACCCGAACGCGCTCGGCGACCTGGCCGGCCTGCTGGGCGGCGCGTGGCGGCACGTCACCTCCGAGCACTTCGAGGCGGCGCACCCGATCCGCGTCGGCTTCCTCAGCCGCCTGCCCATCGAGGTGCTCGTCGACGCGGCCGACTTCCCCGAGCAACTGGGTGCGACGCAGACCGACGACGCGGGGACCCACATCTCCCGCATGGGCCGGGGCGCCCTGGCCGTACGCGTCGAGGCGCCGGGGCAGGAGCTGATCCTCATCGCCTGCCACCTCAAGTCGAAGCTGCTCAGCTTCCCCTCCACCGGGAACAGGAGCCGCTTCGCACCCAAGGACGAAGGAGAACGTGCCCGGTACGCCGCGTACGCCCTCAACCGCCGGACCGCCGAGGCCGTTACCGTACGCGCGCTCGCGGACCGGTTCCTCGACGGCCAGGGCCGTACGCGGCCGGTGATGGTGCTCGGTGACCTCAACGACGAGCCCCAGGCCGCCACGACCCAGATCCTGCTCGGCCCGCCCGGCAGCGAGCTCGGCACCCTGGGCGCCGACCGGCCCGACGGCGGCGACGCGTCCCGGCTGTGGAACCTGGCCCCGCGGATCCCGGAGGACGAGCGGTACTCCCGGATCTACCACGGCCGGGGCGAGCTGATCGACCACATCCTGGCCAGCCAGACCCTCCTGGCCCAGACCCAGGAGGTCCACATGGTGCACACGCGGCCACTGCCGTCGGTCACCGACGACGCACCGGCACGGCGCGACGCCCCCGCCTCCGACCACGCGTTGCTGCTGACGCGTCTGGTCTCCGGCCAGGCCTGACCGGTTCACGGCTCATGCTCTAGGATCCTCGGTGAATCATCCAGAGGATCCGAGGGACCTGGCCCGATGACGGTCCGGCAACCTGCCCCCACGGCAAGGTGCCAACGCCAGGAACGATGAGGAGACCCCCATGGGCCCGCGCCTCGATGTTCCCGTGCTGCACGGATCGCTCGTACGGCTGGAGCCGCTCGCGATGAGCCACGCGCCGGATCTGGCGCGGGCCGCGGAGGAGGACCGTACCTCCTACGGTTTCACCGTCGTCCCCCGCTCGGCCGACGTTGAGGCGTACCTGTCGGCCCAGCTCACTCGCGACGGGCTGACCCCGTTCACGCAGGTCCGGGTGCGTGACGGAAGGGCGGTGGGGTGCACGGCGCTCTGGGACCCGCGGACCTGGCCGGGCCGGGACAACCTGCGCGCCATCGAGGTGGGCTGGACCTGGCTCGCCGCGTCCGCGCAGGGCACCGGGATCAACACCGAGGCGAAGCTCCTGCTCTTCGCCTACGCGTTCGAGACGCTGGGCGTGGTCCGCGTCGACCTGAAGACCGACGCCCGAAACGCCCGGTCGCGCCGGGCGATCGAGCGCCTCGGCACGCGTTTCGAGGGCGTGCTGCGCAGCTGGTCACCCTCGTGGGCGCCCGGCGAGGAGGGGTTGTTGCGGGACTCGGCCATGTTCTCCGTGCTCGCCGCCGAATGGCCGGCCGTCAAGGCCGCCCTGGCCGCCCGCCTCGCCGGCTAGGCGGAAAGGACCACGACCTCGAAGTCGACGGTGCGGAACCGGTCCGGCAGGCCCAGCTCGGCGGCGCGTGCCGAGTCCTCGACCACGGCGAACTCCCGTACGAGGCTTGGCTTCACCCCGAAGACGGCGTCGGAGTCGAGGTACGCGCTGTCGGCCGCGAACACATGGGTGGTCACCGGCGCATACCCGGGGGCCCGCACGATGAAGTGGATGTGCGCCGGCCGGTACGGATGCCGACCGGTCGCGGCGAGCAGGGCACCGACCGGGCCGTCGTCGGGGATCGGGTAGTGGCGCGGCACGATGGTACGGAACCAGAAGCTCCCGTCGGCGTCCGTGGTGAACAGGCCGCGCAGGTTCGCCTGCGGCACCTCGCCCGGTTTCTGCACGTCGTAGAAGCCGTCCGCGTCCGCCTGCCACACGTCGACGGTCGCGCCGGCGACCGGGGCGCCGTCGGGCCCGGTGACACGGCCGGTGACGAGGCACGCCTCTCCCTTGCCGTCGAGTGAGATGTCGGCGCCGAGCGGCCGCGGCGGCGACTCGACGACGTGGAACGGCCCGAGCACCGTCGACTCGGTCGCGACACCCCTCGCCGGGTGGTTGAGCGTCTCGACCAGCATGGACACGCCGAGCACATCGGAGAGCAGGACGAACTCCTGGCGTACGTCGTCGCACTTGTGCCCGGTCGCGGTGAGGAACCCGATCGCGGCGTCCCACTCGTCCTCGGTCAGCTCGACGTCCTTCACGAACGCGTGCAGGTGGCGTACGAGAGACTGCATCACCTCCCGCAGCCGGGGATCCGCGGTGCCGTCGAAGCTGGCGCTCACGACGTCGGCCGAGCGCTCCTCACTGAACAGCTCCCCGCGCGTCGCGTCCGTCATGTCGGCCTCCCTGGTGTGGTGTGACACCTCCGATCCTGGCACGGCCCTGCCGGGCGCCGTTCAGGGGCAGTCCGGCCGGCTCGCCGGGCGCATCCCCAAGGGCCGGCAGACCGACCGCCTCCGCGCCGCCCTCCTCACAAGTGAGTCAGGCCAACGTCTCGCAGAGGTCCTCCACGTTGGCGTGCACGTTGCTGAAGATCCGGGTGCCGTCGGCGCCTCCGACGACCGTGAACCGCCCGTGCAGGATGTACCAGCCCTGGGGAAAGCCAGGACTGTCGACGCGGACGGGGACGCTCCCCCCGCCGACGAAGCGATACTCCCTGCCGCCGTCCTCCAAGTAACGGATGAGGGCATAGCCGGACAGGTTTCGTACGACGGATCGACCCGTGCTCGCGTTGGTGAAGCGGATCACAAGGGGCCCCCGGGCCTCCTGGACCTTTGGCGAGCCGTCCGGATAAGTGGAGTCGGTCCGTGCCACGGTCGCGTCCTGGATGATGTCGCCCTTCATGGTGAAAGAGCAGACTCCGGAGGTCGCGAAGGGTTCGGTCGGAGCGGGCTGCCAGCCGCCCCTCCCGGCCGCGACCGCGGCCGGGGCGAGCAGACCCACCGCCGAAGCGGCGACTGCGACGATGGTGAACGTTCGGCGCATTGCCATCCTTTCATCGACATTCGTGGTCGCATCATCGGAGGAAGCCCCGTGGTATGCGAAGGTTTCGGTGCAGAGCGAAAGGCCGAGAAATGCTCCGAATTCGGTTCACGGCGGAAGACCTCCTCAGGATCCGTATCGCCTCCGAACCGGCCCCACTCATGGAGCTGGGCATGGCCGTCGCCACGCTCCGGCGCAACGAAGCCGTGTTCACGCACTGGGCCCGCCGCGTCCGGCTACATCGCAGCACGCGGCCGCTCTTCGAGCTGATCCCGCCCACCGCCGGCGGGCCCATGTTCCTGGATCCGGTGAGCGAAGGCTTCGAGGACGGTCTGGACAAGGTGCTGTCAACCGCCGGCAACGACGTGGGTGCGGAGCTTGCCAGGAGCTGTCGCCCCACGCCCTGGACGAAGGGGTTGATCGACCACGACCGCGACTCCTGGCAAGCCTTGGAGCGTGCGCTTCGCAGCGCGTACGACGACCTCATCGGCCCGGAGTGGACCCGGATCCGCGTGAGCTTCCACGCCGACGTCGCATGGCGGCGGATGCTGTTGTCCCAGGAGGGGTTGCGCGCGGCCCTCGTCAGCATCCGTCCTGGTTCCCGATGGGACGGCACCACGCTGGAGATGAACGTGCCGTGGGAAGGCGAACGGGCGCTGGATGGACGCGGCCTGACGCTGCTGCCGTCCCCGTTCTGGACGGGCGGGCCGCGGACCAGTGTCCATCCGGACGGGTCGATGCTGTTGGTCTATCCGGCGCTCACTCCGTTACCGCTGATCGAACCGGAGACCGGCGACGCGCTGGGCGCGCTTCTCGGCCAAACCCGCGCGGCCGTCCTGCGCGTGCTGACCGCGCCCCGGACGACCACCGAGCTCGCC
>DASQPY010000535.1:0-2488 GCA_035643735.1 Actinoallomurus sp.
CGCGGAGACACAGCCGCCACCGGCCGAGTCCGATCCGGAGCCCGGGAACCCGGAGCGGCCCGAGCCGGAGGAGACGGAGACGGACCGGCCGGGCTGACCGCAACGGACGGCGCCTGATGGGCGGGGGCGCTACCGGCCGAGCGCGTCCTCCAGTTCTTCCTTGTTCATCTGCGAACGGCCCTTGATGCCCCGGCGCTACGCCGCGGCGTACAGGTGGTCCCGGGTCCGGCATCGCGGCCCGGGACGGCCCGACCTCTTGCCGCCGCGCTCCTGAGACGACATGTCGCGGATCGAGCTCTTGCTCGCCTGCTTGGCCTCTCCCGAACGGGCGCGGTTAGCCCTACCCCGCACCGACCAGCGCATTCCGGCCGCTCAGCCGAGGTGGGAGCCGGTCACCGCCGGCTTGTGCGCGCCAAGGAAGAAGATGCCCGGATAGCCACGGGTCTCGAAGCCCGCGCTGGGGTTGTGGCGCAGTGACGAGCCCTCGATGCGCATCGTGCCGGTGCGGTCGTTGCTCACGAAGAAGACGGCCCCACCGCCCTCGCGGGCGTGGTTGCCGGCGATGATCGTGCCGGCGATCCGCAGGGTGAAGCGGTCGCCGTCGTTGTAGATGGCTCCCCCGCTGCCGCCACCGGGGGTACCTCCGCGTGCGGGATTGGCGCCGTCGCCGACCGCCGAGTTGTAGGACATGACGCTGTTGAGCACGGTCCACGACACACCGATGCTGCTCAGCGCGCCGCCGTTGGAACACGAGCCGCCCTGTCCGGAGGCCCCGCCGAAGGTGCTGCTCACCACGTACACGGGCAGGTTGTGGTACTGGCTCAGCACGCGGATGGCGGCACCGCCCAGGTCCGGCCCGGTACGGTCGCAGCGGTTGCGGACGAAACGGGAGTTCACCACCTTGAAGCGCCCGCCGCGCACGAAGATGGCGCCGCCTCCGCCTCCCTCGGTCCTGTCCCCCGTGGAGTTCCCGTCGGCGAACGTCAGGTTCTGCACGGTGAGTTCGGGCGTGGCCTGGTCCTGACAGTGGGAGGTGGTGTAGCCCTGCGCCGGGTCACAGGTGTTCATGTAGAGGATCCGGCGCCGGCCGCCGCCGCTCAGCGTGACCTTGCCGCCGCCGTCCAGGACGATGCGGGGACCGTGGGCGTTCCTGATCTTCGCGGTCGCCCGCATCGTGATGGTCACCGGCTTGGGACCGCAGGAGAACCTGATGACGCCGCCGGCGGCGACCGCCGAGACGACGGCGCTCGACGTGCAGCTGCCCGGCGTGCCCTTGCCGATCACCCGGGTGGGATGTGAGGTGTCGACAGCGCGAGCGGCGGCCGGAACCGCGGCGTGACCGTCCGGGTTGCCCTGCCGGAACGGCTTGGGCTTGGGCTTGGGCTTCTTCTTCGACGGCGACGGGCTGGGCGTCGGTGACATCGGCGGGGAGAGGGCGAGCGCGCTCCGCGACGGGCCGGCGGCCGCCGGCGGATGGTGTGACGAGCCGCACCCGCTCAGCACAGAAGCGACCAACACCCCCATAAGCACCGAAACACCACGCTGGTCACGCATCCGCCGATACTAGGGCGCGATCCCCCTGCGCGAGATCGAGTGAGCGAGTCACGCGGACTTCACTCCACGGTCCGGACCGTGTCAGGCGACACAGCAGCCGTACAAACCGGCGCACATCATGAGGTCGGAGACAGGGGGAGCCGATGGATGAGGCACCGCCGCCACGCGCCGATCCGGACGCCGCCGATCCGGCCGACGCGGGCTCGGAGGACGACGGACTCCCGGCGCTGAACCTGCGCTGGTACGACTACGCCGAGGCGGCCGCGACGGCGCGGTTCACGGTGGTCGCCCGGCGCCTGCCCGCGCTGATCCACCACGCGCTGCGGCTCGCGTGGCGCGCCGGTCCCGCCGACACCGTGACGACCATGGCGCTGAACCTGATGTCCGGCGTCTTCACGGCACTGGGCCTGCTCGCCACGACGGGAGTGCTCGAAGCCCTGCTCGCGGCCGGCCCCACTCCGGACCGGGTACGCGCGGCGCTGCCCTCGCTCCTCCTGGTCGGCGGGGCGGGCGTCGCGCAGTCGCTGCTGTCGGCCGCCGCCGGCTGGGCGCAGGCGCGACTGGAGCCGCGGGTCCAGCAGCAGGTCGAGATGGAGCTGTACGAGGTCACCAGCCGTATCGACCTCGCCAGCTACGACGACTCGGAGTTCTACGAGGCGCTGTCGCGCGCCGAGGGACCTGGCTCCTCCGCCGCCCAGCAGGTGGTCTCCGCCACGATCGACATCGTCACCGGCGCGACCTCCTTCGTCGCCGCCGCGATCGCGATCACGACGCTGCACCCGCTGCTGCTACCCCTGCTGTTCGTGACCGCCCTGCCGGAGGCCTGGGCCGCGATACGCGTCGCGCGCTCGCGCTATCTGATGATGCTGGCCACCGTCGGCCCGCGCTACCACTCCGTGATCCTCGGTCACCTCCTCAGCGACCAGTGGTACGC
>DASQPY010000536.1:0-11024 GCA_035643735.1 Actinoallomurus sp.
CCGGGCCGCCCAGGTGTGCCCAGATCTCGGGCGTGTTGAGCCGCCACAGCAGGTCAAGGTCCTTGTCGGCCCACGGCTCGAGCTGTATCGATGACATGGCTTCCCTTCGAGTCCGTGTCAGTCTGCCCGCGCCCACCGACAGAAATCAGAGGTCACGGCGCATGCACACGCGGGGCCAGCGGTCCAGGCCGTGCGCCGCCTCGCGTTCGCGGATCTCCCGCAGCCCCGGAGTCAGCTCTGCCTCGTCGAGGCACCGGAACCCGCACCGCTCGTAGTACGGGGCGTTCCACGGCACCTCGGTGAACGTCGTGAGCGTCAGGGCGGCGATGCGGTCGGTCACCGCCAGGCCCGCGAGATGGTCGAGCAGCGACCTCCCCACGCCGCGCCCCGCGCTGTCCGGGTGCACCGAGACCTGCTCGACGTGGAGGTTCCCGTCGACCAGGTCCGCGAGCAGGTACGCGACCGGCCGGTCGGAGTCGCTCACCGCCACCCAGGCACGCCCGGCCCGCCGGTAGCTCGCGAGAACGTCCAGCGGGAAGGGCTCGTCCTCGGCGATCTCGGGCATGCCGACGGCGCGGAAGGACTCTCCGGCGGCCCACTCGATGTCCTGCAGGATCGGCAGTTCGTCATCGCGGACCACTCTGATGCGCATGGCGCCATTGTCGCGCTCCGGACCCGACAGCGCGGCGAGGAACCAGCGGGCGGCCGGGACCGGATCGGGCCTCGTCTGCTCGCCGTTGATCACGGCCAGCAGCCGCCGGTACCGGGAGGCATCCGGATCGGCGCCGACGCGGATCCGTTCGGCCGGCCACCCGCGGAACTCCGCGCCGTCTTCGCGCCGGTGCGCCGCCGCGAAGACGGCGACCAGCTCGTCGACGGCGGGCCGGGCCTCGGGGGAGACCGGAGAGAGCCCATCGGCGAGCGCCGCCCCGGCCACCTCCAGGACGGCGTTCTCGGCCCGCCGCCAGCTCTCCGGGTCGCCCCCGTCGGCGCCGGAGGCACGGTCGGCGGCGTGCCGCTCGAACGCTCGTCGTACTCCGGTACGGAAGCCGGCGTCGCCGACGAGCTGGGCCAGCTCCACCCACGCCTCAAGTTGTTCCGGGGCCGGGTCGGCAGGCAGGCCGGGCAGTATCCGTAGCCGGGCGGCGAAGCCGGGCTCCAGCTCCAGCCCGCTGGTCGCCTCGCCGATCAGGTCGGAGACCAGGACGCGGCGTTGCTCGTCGGAGAGCCGGGCGAGCCGGTTGACCCGCGCGAGCCCGGCGGCGTCCGTGCCACGGGCGGCGGCGTACCGGAGTACGGCCTGGCGCACGCGCAGGGTCTGGATCTGGGTCTCCAGCGCCTCGGCCTGGCGGCCGGTGACCTCGGCGAGCGTACGCGCGCCGGTGAGCACGCGCGTGATCGTGGCGAGGTCGACGCCGAGATCGCGGAGCGTACGGATCAGCTCGAGACGGCCCAGTGCCTCCTGGTCGTACAGCCGGTATCCGCCCGGCGTACGGTCGACCGGCGGCACCAGGCCCGCGTCGGAGTAGAACCGCACGGTCGGCACCGACAGGCCGCTGAGCCGGGCGACCTGGCCGATGGTGCGCAGGCTCATGTCAGGCGGTCCAGGATGAGGCGGGCGACGTCATCGGGGGCCTCCAGGTGTACGTCGTGGTCGGTGGCGAAGTCCACGAGAGTCAGCAGGGGCGTGGTGACGGCGACCGTGGCCAGCGCGCGGGCGAACCCTCGCCGGTACGCCGTGAACGCCCCGGCGACCTCGGGCGGCAGGAGTTGCTCCATGCCGGTCCCGGTCGTCGACACCACGACCAGCCTGCACCGGGTCGCCGCGTATGTGCCCAGCAGGTCCAGCGCGTCGAACTCCTCGATCAACCGGGTCAGCGCGGGGTCGCCGGCACTTCGCAGCGACGCGTCGAGGAACTCGCGCATCGTACGGCGCGCGGCCTCCGGGTCGGTTCCCTCGAACGGGCCGGTGGGGTTGGTGTGGCCGTCCAGGTTGACGGCCAGCGGGCACTCCGGATGCCGCGCCGCCCAGACGGCCGCGACCATCCCGCCCAGCGAGTGCCCCACGACGGCCGGGTCCTCCAGCCTCGTCTGGGCGATCACCTTGGTGAGGTCGTCGACCGCGGCGTCCCAGGACCACAGCCCCGGACCCGAACGTCCGTGCCCGCGCAGATCGGCGGTGACGACCCGCAGCCCGGCCTCGCTGAGCCTTGGCACCACCGCCCGCCAGTCGTCCATGGTCCGGCCACCGCCGTGCAACAGCACGACCGCCCGGCCATTTCCGCCATGGTCGCGGACGACGATGCCGACGCCGTGAGAAGAGACGGTGGACTCGGAAATGGGCGGCGTCATGGTGGCTCCTTTGAGCTGAGGTATCCGCGCCACTATGAAGTCTCAAGTCACTTGAGACTCAAGCCCAGAAGGTCCATTGTCTTGCCGCCGTGCTCCTCCAGTCGCCAGCCCCAGTCCTTGGAACACGCCTCGACCAGCAGCAGGCCGCGCCCGTCCACGCGTTCGACGGACTGGCGGCGGCGGTCCGGGACCGCCTCGCTGGGATCCCAGACCTCGATGAGTACGGTGCGGCCCTGCCGGGTCACGGTGATGTGAAAGACGTCGCCGAGCTTGAGTACCGGTAGGCCACTGGCGAGGTGTCCGGTATGGATCCTTTTCCAGTGGCCCCCGGCCCGAACCGGACGTGCACCTTTCGGTGCATCCGGCTCTCCAGTGATTATTGCGTGTTTACTTTGGCAGGTTGTTTCGCGTGGATGGAGTCGTGGCAGGGCGAGCAGGCCATTAGTGTCTTGCGTCGCATTCTGCGCATGAGTTCCGTCCATTCGGGTTGTGGCTGGTTCGATGTTGCAAGCTCGGCGAGTGTACGGACTTGGTGCACTTGTATTGTGGTCCGTTTATCGCAGAGTTCGCAGCGTCCCCGCGCCAGCCGGGCAAGGAGTTCGTTACCTTGGCGGCGGGGGATGACCGGATTGATATTGCGGTCGATCAGAACCTTTTTCCTCTGCCTTTTCAAGGGGATGCCACCGAACCGTGTGGCCAGTGGTTTCCTGCCTGCCCGGTTGATGCGGGCCTCGAAGCATCGGCGGGGTCCGTACGGTGTCGGGATGGTGGTTTTGTATTTGTTGGCCATCTTCGTCACCGTCGAGCCGTGTTTAGCCGCCAGTGTTTTGAGCATCGAGGTCAGCATGACCCCTTTGAGCCGGTCCAGTCGCCAGACGTCGCCGGCGAGCAGGTAGTACTGGACGATGCCCCGGTACTGGGCTCCATAGATACCGACGATGTTGTGGTCGGTATGGCTTAACAGGAGGTCCAGGTGCGCGGGTTTGCCACGCTTGAGGTAGGGAGCACATTTTGTCTTGATCACCGATACAGGAACACGTAGCCGGATCTTCCCGTTGGTGGCGCGCAGGCCATGGGTGATTCTGCCGCCGCGGGAGATCTTGTTGTCGGCGTGCTGGACGGTGATCTCATAACCGAGGAATCGTGCCGCGCCTGTGCGGGCGTGGGTGATCAGCGTCTTGTCTGGCGAGAGTTCCAGCTTGAGTTCGTCGCGCAGGATCTCGGCCAGTTGCTGTTTGATTCGTTCGGCTTCTTTTCTTGGTCCGGTGAAACCGAGGAGGAGGTCATCGGCGTAACGCACGTAGCGTAGTCGCCGGTAATGCGGATCTTGTGGATCCCCGACGGGCAACGTGCGCAGGCGTTGCCGCAGCTCGCCGATTCCGGCAGGCTGGCCATCCCCGTTGTTACGGGCGTGCCGCCTGACGCGGCCGATCTCCGTTTCTACCTCACGGTATTCGGGATTCCTTCTCCGTGTTTTACCTCGGTTGTTCATCCGTAGCAGGCGCCTTTCGACAAGATCGTCCAGCCGGTCCAGATAGATGTTGGAAAGGATCGGGGAGACCACTCCGCCCTGCGGGACTCCCGAAAGCGTCGCGTTCCATTCCCAATCCTCTAGGTATCCGGCTTTGAGCATGTTGCGCACGAGCCTCAGGAACCGGTTGTCGTGGATCTTCTCCGCCAGGATCTCGATCATTGTTTCGTGATCCAAGGACCCGAAGCAGTCGGAGATGTCTCCTTCGATGAACCAGGTCGTCCCCGTCCAGGTGTCCGAGATTTTGGACAGTGCCGTGTGGCAGCCACGCTGGGGACGGAAACCGTGTGAGTGGTCGGAGAATCGTGGTTCGTAGTATGCCTCAAGGAGCAGGCGAACCACTTCTCCTATGAGTTTGTCCGACCATGACGGCAGGCCCAGCGGTCGGCGCTTCCCGTTTTTCTTGGGAATGTAGACGCGCGCAACCGGCTGGAATCGGTAGCGCTCGTGGCGCAACGCATCGATGATGCGCCCGATCTTTGCCATAGACATGCCGTCAGCGGTTTCCCCGCAGGCCCCGGGCGTCATCGCTCCATGGTTGGAGTACAGGCGCCCGTAGGCCCGTAGATACAGGTCCGGGTTGAACAACTGCCGATAGAGCCTTTCCAGCGGCAGGCCACTCCTGCCGCGTTCACGCAGGACATCGAGCACTGTTTCGGCGCTTTGCATTTACGCATACCTCCCAGCATCAAGTGATGTCCATCACCTGGCCCCCTTCGCCCTGTGAACGGCTTTCCCGCTCGCCTCGGTGGGGCGTTAATCCCACGACTACTATGGGGCCTCCGTCATCTGGAGGACTCGCGTCCACCAGATGATCCCGCGTTCGTCTCTGTCTTACGTATCTAGCGTGACTTAGGCGCCCCACTCATCCCCTTAAATTCCCTCATAGGGAATCACTCCGCGCTCCGAAGGGTGCACCATAATGCAGTCAATCTGGCGCAGGAGACGGCACCGGTGACAAATGCGGGTTACCGGCGGATGTGACACGTTGCATCCTTTGGAGATTAGGGTTCAGGCAATCCAGCTTTCGCCATACCACGCGGGCCCCTCAGCGCGTCGCTTCCGCATCTGAACACGACCGCTGATTTCCTGGCATGCTGTTGTTCCCTTCCCCTCGCGGGTCCAGGTAAGCCATCAGGCCCAGGAACCTCCCTTCAGTTCCTCCCGGCTGAGCCGGGGATAAGACAGAGCGCCTCGCGGCGCACGGGCATTCGCGACGAGCTCGGCAGTAATGATCAATGCGTTGTCGATAATGTCACGAATATTCCAGTCGGCGAGTGCGAGACGTATCAATAGGCGCGCCTGTTCGGCCGCGATCGGGTGCGGAGGAAGAGGCAATCGGTACGTCCGGTTCTCCGTGATATTCGAGCCCGGTGCCGTCTCTCCGATGACGGCTTGGACTTCAGGCGTCGGACGCAATCCTCTGCCCTCCTTGGATCTCGATTCTTTCGCCGGGAACTGCGCACAAGAATGCAAGCGGCGCGTTAATCCGTCGCCGTTCCTCTTCAGCCCCGGAAGACTCAGGACAACGCAGAGGTGGGCCGTGCTCCCCAAGCCGTCACCGGACCCGAAGCCGTCGATGTGGGCGTGGCTCGCCCACGACCTGCGGCTCTATCGCACCCAGCGCGGCCTGTCCGGCGACGCGGTCGCGAAACTGATCAACTGCGCCCGCTCCAGCATTTCCCGCTTGGAGAACGGCGAGGCCAAACTGGACGAAGGCCAGGCAGCGGCCCTGGACGAACGCTGGCGCACCGGCGGCCACTTCGGCACGATGCTCTGGTACGCCCGCTTAGGCCATGATCCAAACTGGTTCAAGCAACATGTGGGCCTCGAGTCCGAAGCCTCGGTCATCAAGGTCTATGAAGCATCGGTTATCCCGGGCCTGCTCCAGCTTCCGGAGTATGCGCACGAGTTGCTCACAGCGGGCGGAGAGCCGAACGTCGAAGAACTTGTGGCGGAACGCATGGCCCGGCAGGCGATTCTTGAGCGGGACCCCCCGCCCCTCATACTCGTGTTGCTGTCCGAGAACATCCTGCGCTGGAACATCGGCGGATCGGAGCTGATGCGGAAGCAGCTCACCCACCTCCTTGAGCTGTCGCAAAGGACGAAGATCGGATTACGCGTCGTCCCCAGATCGGCCGGAGCCCATCCTGGTCTGGACGGTAGCTTCAAGATCATGACGGGTGCGGGAGGCGATGTTGTCCGCCATGTCCTCGAAGGTCCGAATCGCGTTTGTCGTCTGCCTCGCCGCCTCGCTGGCCGGTTGCGGGCAGAACACCCCGGATAACCCGCCGGCGGGTTCTTCGGTCTCCGCCGCGCCAAGCGCGAGCGCGTCCCGTCCCAGCGTGATCCGTTTGCTTCGCCCGGTCGCGAAGCTGAGCTCCGCCTGCGCCCTGCTGTCGGCTGCCGAGCTGAAGGCGCTGCTCGGCGGCGGCTCCAGCCGGACGAAGGTGACCGCTACTGAGGACAAGCCCGATAAGGAGTCCTACACCTGCGAGTACGGCAGTGGCGGGAACAAGCCGTTCGCGCTGGTCGTCGACAGCAGCGATGTGCGGACCTTCACGCCGAAGGACGCGGTCGACGCCGCGGCCAAAGTCGCCCACGTCAAGACGCAAAGGGTGAACGGCGTCGGGGCGGCCGCGGTGTTCAACATCACCAAAGACGGCTTCGGGGTGATCTCGGCCAGCAAGCGGTCCCACGGACAGACCCGCTCGGTGTTCTTCAGCGCGCCCAGAAACGTGCCCGAGCACAAGTTCGCTGAAGTGGCACGACTGGTCCTCAGCCGAATGTAGTGCCCCAAAAAGGCGCCCGGTTCCTGAGTGACCCGCCGGGCGGGATGGTCTCATCCGGGACGTCACCGGTCGATCGGCGCGCCGATACCGTGGTGGCCCTGCGCGGTGCGGGCCGTCGTGTCGGAGAATGATCGCCGTGAACGACGCCGAACAGATCATCGAGAACGAGCTCGCGCTGCAGCGACCGGAGGTCCGTCGTGACCAGACCGCCGTGCTCGCGCTGCTGACGCCGGACTTCGTCGAGGTCGACGCGACCGGGCGTACCTGGGACGCCGAGGGTGTCGCCGCGGCGCTCGCGGAACAGACCGACTACGTGGTGCCGGACACCTCCGACCTGACGGCGACGCCGCTCGCACCGGACGTACAACTGCTGACGTACCGCGACAGCACCACCGTCCACAGCTCGATCTGGGTCCGTGGCGGATTCGGATCGAGCTGGCTGCTCCGGTTCCACCAGCAGACCCGTCTTTCGCGATGATCCTTGCCGAGGACGACTCACCGCAGGTGGTCATCGACGGGTTCTCCGACATCCTCGACAAGACCACGTTCGACGGCGTGTTCGTCGGCAACCTCTCCGCGCTCGCCCTCGACACCGACGGGCGGATCGCCGCACTGTCGGACCGCTCGTCGCTGTTCGTCCTGGACGCCGGCACCCGGCGGCCCGTGAGCGTGACGGCCCTCGCCGACGAGGACGGCAGACCGCTCGACCCCGAAGGGCTGGTCGTCGACCACGACGGTACGCGCCTGGTCTCCTCGGAGGAGCCGGCCATCCGCCGCTTCACCCGCGACGGGAGGCTCCTCGGAGAGCTCCCGATCCCGGACGAGCTGCGGATCGCCCCGCAGGGCCGCGCCACGGTCAACCTGACGTTCGAGGGACTCGCGTTGCGGTCCGACGGCCGTACGCTCGTCGCCTCGATGGAGGGGCCGCTGACCGGGGACGGCGCCGGCATCGTACGGTTCCAGACCTGGCATCGCGTCGGCATCACGCACGACTTCGCGATCGCCGCCCAGTACGGCTACCGCGTCGACCCCGGCCTGGCCATCTCCGACCTCGCCGAGTCCGGCGACGACCGGCTCCTGGTCCTGGAGCGCGGGTACACCGACTCCGGCAACACCGTGCGCGTCTACGTCGGCGACCCGCAGCGGGCGACGGACGTACGCGCGATCCCGTACCTGACCGGGCAGGAGGACGTACGGCTCATCGGCAAGACCCTCCTGACCGACATCGGCGACCTGCCCTCACTCGGCGCCCCCGCGCACCAGCCTCAGGCGAACCCGCTGCTGGGCAATATCGAGGGGATGGCCGTCGTGGGCCACGCGCCGGACGGCCGCGTACGACTGCTGCTGGTCAGTGACGACAACCACAGCCCGACGCAGATCACCCGGCTGTACTCGCTCACCGTCAGGCTGCCACGCCGAGCGTGACGCCGTGGTTCACGGTTTGCGCGCGATGCCACCGTAGTTGCTGACCTCGACGGCGCTCGGGCGGGGACCGGAGGACTCGGGCCGCCACTCGGAGACGATCTCCACGCCCGGGGCGACGAGTTCGAGCCCGTCGAAGACGAGCTGGACGAAGTCCTCCATCGGGCGCGCCTGGGCCGGTACGCCGGCGGTGCAGTACGACTCCTCCAGCCCGTGCACGGACTCCGGGTCGTGTTCGGGCGTGACGTGGGAGGAGACCACGTAGCTGCCGGACGGCAGGGCGTCCACCAGCGTACGGACGATCGCCTTCGGGTCCTCGCGGTCAGGGATGAAGTGCAGGACCGCCACCAGCAGCAGAGCCATCGGCTGGCCGAAGTCGAGCACCTCTCGGGTGGTCGGGTGCGCGAGGATCTTCTCCGGCTCACGCAGGTCCGCCTGGATGAATGCGGTGCGTCCTTCGGGGGTGCCGGTGAGCAGGGCCTTGGCGTGGCTGAGCACGATCGGGTCGTTGTCCACGTATACGACGCGGGAGTCCGGCGCGGCCTTCTGCGCCACCTCGTGCACGTTGTTCGCGCTGGGCAGGCCGGTGCCGATGTCGAGGAACTGGCGGATGCCCGCCTCTTCGGCCAGATAGCGCACGGCGCGGCCGAGGAAGGCGCGATTCTCGCGCACGCCCGTACGGACCGCGCCCCAGCTCGCCAGGGCCTTCTCCGCGGTCACCCGGTCGGCCTCGAAATGGTCCTTGCCGCCCAGGTAGTAGTCGTACATGCGGGCCGCGTGCGGGCGGTTGACGTCGATCCCCGAAGTCGTCTGGTCCGACGAATCCGCCCCGTCCGGAACCGGCTCATACCTAGACATGATCACCAGAGTATCCAATCGAACATCAATGGTCCCGAGTCGGCACTGCGCGCCGATGTTCTCTGGCCGAAGCCTCCCTGGCCGAGACGTTGCCGGGGATGGAAATCCGCCGGAGCGGCTACGCGCGATATTGACGGTGTGTAATCACTCCGACGCCGAGGGTGATGTCTTTAGCAACGCGAACAATCGCGTGTGTCCTAAACAGGCGCCGCTCACGTTCGGTGAGACGCCGTACGGGAGTGCTGGGACGTATGCGGGGCTATGGCGCCCCATTTATCCGGCTCTGCCACATCTGTGGCGTCACGTAGAGTGACGGATAAAGTGTGCCTGAAGAAGCACTCGTCGATTAACTTTCCGAAGCCGGGCAATGGCGCCTGGATTTTCTTGGTCATTTTCGAGGCAGGAATCCGGGGAGAGCGAGTCGAGCCGAACAACAGAAAACCGAAGGCCGTGCCCGTCGTCTGCCCCGCCGTTGCGCTTGTCGTCGTGGGTGACGTCGGAACTCGGCCGGGCAGTTCTCTTACCTGACCAAGCTTGTCCCGATTCGCTCTTGCAGACTAGGCCCTATGCAGGAGTTGTGATGAAATGGCAATGATGACCATTTCGCCGCGATTTATGGATCCTCGCGGCGACTGCAAGGTGCTACCAGGCCGTACCGCACGTCCTTCCTTGCCGGTGGGGGCGCGGTGCGCGTCCGGTGCCGGCGGGGGACCGGACCCTGCCGTCGGTGGCGGTCGTGGGTGACAAGGCGCCGAGGTCTCGGCACTCCGGACCACCGGAGCAGGACCGGGCGGGCCGCCGGGGCGGGCGGCGCTGCCGGATCATCCTCTATGTCGCCGGTGGACTGCTGGGGCCGGGTTACTGGCTGTGTGGGGCGGTATGGGACGGCCACGTGTTCGGCAAGTCGCCGGCCGAGGTCCACTTCACGGAGTTCGTACTGGCATCGGTCGTTGTGGTGGTGGCGTCATGGGGACTGCTGCTCATCCTCGGCGAGGCGATGCTCTTCGCGCTCGCGGTGTTCAAGGCCGACGACCGCGAGAGGTACGACATCTATCGCAACCTCATGATCCTGTGGGGGTACGTGCTGACGCTGGGGATTCCGCGGCACTTCCGTCGGTTGCCGGCACAGTTCGGCGCCTTGTCCGACGACGTACGGAGTGAGGGCGACCGCCGCCCGGGGGGTCACCGGCCGGACGGCGGACGTCCTGGCGGCGCCTGCCGTCATGAGGACATACGTGACGGCGCCGGCCGTCCGGCCACGCGATCGCCCACGCGGGAGTCGCGGGAGCGTTCGGGGGCGCGTGAACGGGCGGCGGCCCGGGGCGAGGCGGGCCCTGTCCGGCCTCGCCAGCGGCGCACGGAGGATGAACGGGACCGCACGGCCCCCCGAGAGGTGCCGGAGAGCCAGGAGAGGGTCCGAGGCCCCGCCAGAAGGCAGGAGGGCCCGCGGGCGTCCCGGGAAAGGGAGGCGACCCGCGATCGGCCGGCGGAGCAGGAGGGCGTACGCCGGGACGCGATCACCCGCCGCCGGGAGACGAGCGACGGTGCACCTCGCGATCGCGCAGGTGCACGGCGGGGCGCGGCGTCGCGCCCGGATGTGGCGCGCGATCGCGCCGGGGAGAGCGAGGAGATGCGGCGGGACGTCGCGTCGCGTCAGGGCGGGGCGGCCCGCGACGCGGCCCGCGACCGCGCGGGAGAACACGAGGACGTACGCCGAGACGTGGTGCCCCGCGGACACGAGACGAGAGACGGAACCGGCCGGGAGGCGACCGGCGAACACACCGGAAAGCGCCAGGGCCGCGGCCGAGTCCCGTCAACCCCACGCGAGGAGACGAGAAACGGCACGCGCCGCCGCGAGAGCCCGCGCGACCGCACCGGCGAACGCCGGCAGCCGCGCACCCGCCCGATGCCACCCGAACGCGAGGACACGCAGGACGATCCGGAGCGCCATGAGATGCCCGGCCCGCGCGGTTCGCGGCGTGATGGCGGACGTGGCCGGGTGGTGCCCCGTGAGGATGAGGGCGGGTGGGACGAAGCGCGCCGCGGTGAGAGTGCGCGCGACCGTGCGG